>JBJENT010000245.1:0-6483 GCA_051880335.1 Lachnospiraceae bacterium | reverse complement strand
ACATACTTCTTTTAATTCTTTCTTGATACGACCCTGAACCATACCAGCGATAACCTTTTCCGGTTTCTGGGATTCCTTAGGATCATTCATGATCTGAGCCATAAGGATTTCTTTCTCATGTGCGATATATTCTTCGCTTACTTCCTCTTCGCTGACATATTTTGGATTCAGAGCAGCAACCTGCATAGCAATATTCTTTAATGCTTCTTCAACAGCTTCGTTCTTAACATCACTGTCTGCTGCAACAATAACACCAATACGTCCGCCACCGTGTAAGTAACCTACTACAACGTCAGCTTCTACTTTTTCGAATCTTCTTACGCTCAGTTTTTCACCGATGGTAGCGATTTTTTCTACTAATACATCATTCACTGTCTTAGAAGCATCTTCAATATATGGTTCTGCAAGGAGAGCTTCTACATCAACTGCGCTGCTTGCCAGAGCCTGTTTTGCAACTGCTTCTACAAAAGTAGTAAATTTCTCGTTCTTAGCAACGAAGTCTGTTTCAGAGTTTACTTCAACAACTGCTGCTTTATTGCCATCAATCGCAATACGACATACACCTTCTGCAGCGATTCTGCTTGCTTTTTTCTCTGCTTTAGCCTGTCCGTTCTTTCTAAGGAACTCCATAGCTGCATCCATATCACCGTTTGTCTCTGTCAGGGCTTTTTTACAATCCATCATACCTGCACCGGACATTTCACGTAATTCTTTAACCATGCTTGCTGTAATAGCCATCGTAATATCCTCCTAATAAATATTATTCTTCTTATTCTTCTTCTGCAGCTGCTACTTCTTCGATATCAGTAGCTTCTGCAGCTTCTTCTGCTGCTACTTCTTCTGTGTAAACAGCTTCACCCTGCTGTGCTTCGATAACAGCATCAGCCATCTTGGATACGATCAATTTTACAGCTCTGATAGCATCATCATTACCAGGAATGATATAATCTAATTCTTCAGGATCGCAGTTTGTATCACCGATACCAATAAGTGTGATACCAAGTGCATGAGCTTCCTGTACACAAATTCTTTCTTTCTTAGGATCTACTACAAAGATACAGTCAGGGATTCTGTCCATCTCTTTGATACCGCCAAGGTTCTTTTCCAGTTTTTCCCATTCTTTCTTAATCTGGATAACTTCTTTCTTAGGAAGAACATCAAATGTTCCGTCCTGAGACATTTCTTCGATTTTTTTCAGTCTGTCAATTCTGGACTGGATGGTTCTGAAGTTTGTAAGCATACCACCTAACCATCTTTCGTTTACATAGTACATACCACAACGTTCAGCTTCTACTTTAACAGCATCCTGAGCCTGTTTCTTTGTACCAACGAATAATACAGTACCACCCTGGGAAGCAATATCTGCGATTGCATTGTAAGCTTCATCCACTTTACCTACTGTTTTCTGTAAGTCGATGATGTGGATACCGTTTCTTTCTGTGTAGATGTATGGAGCCATCTTAGGGTTCCATCTTCTTGTCTGATGTCCAAAATGAACACCTGCTTCCAATAACTGTTTCATTGAAATAACGCTCATGTTTTTTACCTCCATTTGGTTTGAAATCTTCCGTATGCCTTTCTGGCACATGACTTCCATTTCTTTAGCTTACCTGATGGCACCAACTAAAAATGGGCATACGTGTTTTATAGTCACAACAAACATAATTTATCACAAAAGGAAAAAAGATGCAAGATTATTTTTTCGTTATTGCTCTTGCAATTTCCTCTTCTGTGGCACCAACAGGAATGGCATACGTACCTACACAAATCTTCTTATCATAACCATTCTGGCAAAGATACCGGTCAAAATCCCCGGCTGATGAAACAAGCCCTGCATCTTCTATCTGTTTTGCCACAGATACGGAGCTTGCACCACTGCGAACTGTGATAGTAACGGTTTCCGCCTGCACTTCCGATTCAGCCTCTTCCGGTTTTACCGTTTCCGGCTCCTGCGGATTCTCTGTCTGATTTTCCGGCTTTGTTTCTTCCACTTCTACTTCTACCGGCTTTACTTCTTCCGGCACTGTTTCCTCCGGCGTTACTTTTTCCGCTTCTGTTTCCTCCGGCTCTACTTCCTTCGGCTTTACTTCTTCCGGTTCTACTTCTTCCGGCTTTTCTTCTGTTTCTTCCAACGCAGCGCCTGGGGATGCCTCGCTTTCTTTCAAAACAGATTTATCCTCCATTACCATGCCCAGTTCTGCAGCTCTTGCTTTGATCTGTTCATCACTCAACTGCCCGGATGTCCTTCCGGATAAAATGAGGATAAGGGCTGTGATAAGCATTCCTATTCCAAGGCCACGCATATAATATCGTAATTTCATTTAATGCATTCCCTCATATAAGTCAATCACCAGTTTTACTTCACCGATTCCAAGGCCTAATTCCTTTGCAATTGCCATATTTGACTTGCCGGCCTTATGAAGTTCTAAAATACGCTCATTACTGTTAATACCGTTATCTTTCTTAGGTGAGGAAAACTGTAGCTGTAAATCAGCTGATTCCTTGCGTAATGCTGCTTTCTTTTCTTCGGAATCATTTCCAGATTCATTTCCTGCTTCATTTCCAGCTTCTTTTTGGTCTTTTACTTTGGAAGCTGCCGATTTCCTGGTTCTCTTTGGAACAACTTCTACTTTTTTCGGCTGAAATGGTTTAAATTCCGGCTTAGGTTCTTCCTGCAAATCTACTTCTGACACAGCCTGCAAAGTTTTTGCTGTTACTGACTGCTTTTCATCAGCATGTCTTACTTCTGCCTGTTTTGCTTCTGCCTGCAGAATGACATCTGCTTTTTCTTTCACTGTAATCTCCGAATCCTTTACCTGTTGAAGCAAATCCTTCACATTCTTATCCGCTTCGGAAATCGTGGTTTTCAACGTATCATGTTTATCATTTAACATATCATACAGAAAAACCACTTCCTGATGGTTTTTGTGGATTTCCTCAAGAACCGTATCTGAATACTCATTGACAGCCATGATCTTTTCATTAGAGATTCTTTCCATGGACCTTTCAGCCTTTTGTACCTGTTCCTGACAGGCATCTTCAGACATTTCAGACATTTTCCGTTTTGCCTGCTCCATTTCTTTCGCCACCAGATTTTTCACTTCATCTTCAGCCAGTCTGATGGTTTCTTCCTGTAATTCCTCTTTCTTTACCGGAACCACAAAACTTCCGATAAATATCAAAGCTCCGACAACCAAGAGCACGATTTCCAACACGCTCATCTTATTTCCCTTTATCCTATAACTACTTAGAGCAACGACGAAACATATTATGACTTTCGCAGCTGCTCTGTATGATTCATATGTTTATAATTTCTCTATATATTTTATATAGATACCATCTTCACATCGCCCTGCAGACGGACAAATTTGCAATACTTCATGGTACTTTTTACCACCATGGAAACATCCATAATTGAGATTCTGGTGCCCGGATACACTTCACCGGTTACAATAACCGATGGATTCTGGCTTTCCACCAGAATATCATCCAGTTCTACCAGACGATTGGTAATGGACTGAATCTCTTCCTTTTTCTGTTCCCGGGTGATTGCTAACTGCTGCATATACTTCAGCTGTTCCGGTTCGATTGTAATGCCCTGTTTTTTCTTTTGAAATGCCGCCATTAAAACAGGTTCTATTGTGTTCAACTGTTTTCTTGTCTCTACCAGCTGCTTCTGAAGCGCCAGCTGTTCCCGCTTCATCTCCGGATTCACACCAACCTCAACCATGGTAGTTGCACCAAGTGCAGAACCAAGGGTTTTTACTTTGATATGGTTGGATGCAATCACGTTTCCTCCGGTAATAAACCCTTTTTTACCGGTTACTTCCACTTCTGTTCCTGCCTGTACCTTGCAATGTAAAATAGATTCCGTGGATATATACCCACCTGCAGTCACTTCTGCATTCTCCAGAAATTTGGAAATAATATTCTGTTTGGCAATCAGAACACCTTTTGCCATTCCATTCATTCCACGGGCAATCGTTATGGTTCCGCCGGATTCGATTCTGGCGCCTTCGACCACGCCATTAATCTGTACGTCACCTTCTGCTTTTACCGTATAGTTGGAAGTTACATTGCCATTAATCTGCACACTTCCCGCAAAAGTAATGTCTCCTGTGGAAATATCCACATTCTCAAGCTCCAGAATATCGGATACAAAAACTCTGTCATCTGCCAGCGTAACATGCCCATTTACCATGGATCGTATTTCGGTTCTGTCTTCTGACAATTCTATATTTCTTCCAAACTTAAGTCTGGAAGATTTCACAGCATGTGGCTTTAAAACATTTCCATATATATTCATGCCATCTTCGCCCGGATCTGCTGGTATCAGTCTTGCCAGTACATCTCCTTCCTTACAATGACATATGGTATTTAATGTATGGAAATCAACACTTCCGTCTTCCCTCAGGGTTGGTTTTGCTTTTCTGTCTACATCAAACAGATAAATGATTTCAGCATCCTTTCCCTGCCTGGCCTGCTTTCCTTCTGCCACAACGATATCCGTACAATAGGTCTTCTGCTCAAAATGTTCCATGAGACGGGATGATTTGATACCATACCGCACGTTTCTGGCACGCAGATCCGCCATAATACCTTCTGTTGTTAATTCTTTTCCTCCTTCAGAAGGTGCATAGAAGCGCATTACTACCTGCATTTCATCCTGAGAAATCTGCATCACATAATTCTCATTCTGCGGCTGTATCTTTTCATCTGTCAGTTTGTATTCCGTTTCTTCCTGCAAATCAGAAAGCACACGATTCAGCTCAATCAGATCATAAGTAATATTTCTATTCATGATATATTCCTTGATCTCATTGACATTCAGGTTCTCGCCACCATCTTCAGCCGGTATTAATCTGATGTATGTTCCGTCCTCTTTATGTACCAGTCTAAAGTAACTGTTTTTCATTGTCCCCCCCTAACAGAAATCAGAATAACAATACCATATCGCTTTCTCAAAATCTTTCCTACAGATCTTTTAAAACTCCCATATATTTTCCCATCTTCGTCTTCATTTTCTGCAATGCTCTTGTATGCAGCTGGGAAACACGGGATTCGGATACTTCCAGTATCGAACTGATTTCTTTTAATGTAAGTTCCTCGTAGTAATAGAAAAGAATGACCTTCTTTTCTTTTTCAGTCAATAGTTCCAGGGCTTCCATCAGAACCTCTTTCAGTTCTGACTTCTCCAGTACTTCTTCCGGCGAATCAAAATGATAGGATATCTGTCCCGGCTCCGATTCGATTTCGCTTCCCTGTTCCATGAACTCATTCAGAGAAACCACGCCGGTTACCTTCATCTGACCCTGCCAGTCTATGTATTCATCTTCTGTGATTCCAAGAGCCTGTGCAATCTCAGTATCTGTAGCAGGTCTGCCTTCCCGAACCTCGATTTCCTTCATCGCCTGATCAATCTTTTTCTGCTTCTGGCGTATGGTACGCGGAATCCAGTCCATCTTACGAATCTGATCCAGTATGGCACCACGAATCCTCAGACTCGCATAGGTTTCAAATTTGACCTCTTTGCATAAATCAAACTTATCAATGGCATCAATCAGGCCAAAAATACCATATCCTACCAGATCGTCATACTCAACATTATACCCCAAATACATACTGAGTCTGCCTGCAACCACTTTTACAAGCGGAGCATACTCCATTATGATTTTTTCTTTTAACTCCGGAGATCTGGTTGCACCAAATTCCTCCCAGAGTTTTCTTCTTTCCCCATCGTTCATGAAGATAAACACCCCTTAAAAAGACATTTACTCTTTCTCTTCTGGTTGCTTCTTAATCACTTCACCTTCATCTGATATGGCCTTCTCATTTTGCAGTGCCATCCGATCAAGTATATATTTCAACAAATATCCCAATAGATAGAAAACCAGTAATACAATCAGCAGATTTCTCAGCAGAATATGTAATTCATATCCGCCAAGCATCATTAATATTCCGGCTATTGCTCCTGCAAGCAGCATAATGAATACCGGAATCAATTTTCTTTTTTCCAATCAGCAGGCCTCCCTTAAATAATAATAGGAGCTTTTCCCACAGCTCTGATCTCGTAATCCCCTGTCTCCGGATAAAAAATCACCGTACGACCATAGTTCTTTCCGGTATCATCTGCTAAAAGTCTGATCTTCAGTTCTTTTAATTTTGCTCTGGCAGCCTCCGCATTTCTGTCACCCACTGCAACCAGTGATGTATTGTTCTGAAATGCAAACATCTGTGCTCCGCCGGCGATTTTTGCCTCCAGTCTGGTTCTGGATGCTCCCATAGCCACCATTTGTCTTACTAACTCCTCAATACCTGTATCTGCAAACTTAGCAAGGCATGAATTATTCTTAATTGCTGTCGAATCCGGCAACATAACATGTACCAGACCACCTATTTTAGTCTTCGGATCCCGAATTGCGACCCCTACACAAGAACCAAGTCCCAGGGTCGTTAAGCCATCCGGACTCTTACATACTTTCA
>JBJENT010000244.1:0-6568 GCA_051880335.1 Lachnospiraceae bacterium | reverse complement strand
GGAAAATGTCAACACCGATGCCGGAAAGTGTAAAAAACATTGTTGTCATGAATGTAAATGAAGTAGAAAAGGTGGCTTCTGAAGTGGATTTTGTCTTTTCCGCAGTAGACATGACAAAAGAGGAAATCAAAAAAATAGAGGAAGATTATGCCAAAACAGAGACACCGGTGGTTTCTAATAACAGTGCCCACAGATGGACTCCGGATGTACCAATGGTTGTACCGGAAATCAATCCGGAACACTTTGATGTGATTGAATTCCAGAAAAAACGTCTTGGCACTACAAGAGGATTTATTGCAGTAAAACCCAACTGTTCCATTCAGAGTTATGCGCCGGTGCTGACTGCATGGAAGGAGTTTGAACCGGTTGAAGTGGTTGCAACAACTTATCAGGCGATTTCCGGTGCCGGAAAAACCTTTAAAGACTGGCCGGAAATGGTTGGAAATATTATTCCGTATATTGGCGGTGAAGAAGAAAAGAGTGAAAAAGAACCACTTCGTATCTGGGGAAAGATCGAAGATGGTGTCATCAAACCGGCTACAAGCCCGGTTATTACCTGCCAGTGTATCCGCGTTCCTGTTTTGAACGGTCATACCGCAGCTGTTTTTGTTAAGTTTGCTAAAAAACCTACCAAAGAACAGCTTATTGAAAAACTGGTTACATTTAAGGGTGCTCCACAGGAACTGGAATTACCAAGCGCACCGAAACAGTTTATACAGTATCTGGAAGAAGACAACAGACCACAGATCAGTCTGGATGTGGACTTTGAAAAGGGTATGGGTATCAGCGTAGGCAGACTCCGTGAAGATACAGTATATGACTGGAAATTTGTGGGTCTTTCTCATAATACTGTTCGTGGAGCTGCTGGCGGAGCCGTGCTTTGTGCTGAAATGTTAAAAGCAAAAGGATATATTACAAAGAAATAAATCTTTATTATTTATCATTTGGAAAGAAAGGAGAGGAATGCAGAATGGATGAATTACATTATCAAATTGATCTTTTAACAGCAATGAATCAAAAGCTTGCAACAAAAGAATTCATGTATCATACCATATGTGAAACATCTATGAGTGCATTTCTTTTCTTTGATTTAAAGAAAAATACGATTCAGATGATCGGAAATTGGTCGGCATTTTTTGATTTTAAAGTGGAAAACAGAAATGACCTGAACCTGATCATGGAAATGTATGAAGAAGAAAATGAATTTGAAATGCAGGATATTTTTTTCCTTGAAAAAAAAGGAGAAAAATATATGCAGAAGGATTTTAAAAGAAAAAATTCCCAGATATGGACAGAAGTAGAAGCCTATGCCATATATGATGAGGAAAACAAACCAGCCTATAAGGTCCTTCGGTTTAAGAATATTACGAAAAGCAAAACCCAGCATGAAGAACTGAAATACATGGCATATTATGATCCGCTTACCGGTTTGTATAACAGGAATTATTTCTTCCAGCGGGCAACCGGTTTTTTAAATAAAGCAAAAGAGAACAATGACAGGGTAAGTATCCTGTTCATTGATATTGATAATTTCAGACAGATCAATGATGGACTGGGTATTCTGATCGGAGATGAACTGGTTCAGGAATTTGGACAGTTCCTGAAATCTTTTGAAGAGGATAATATTATCATTTCTCATTTTGCCAGCGACATCTATTGCCTGGCAATCTATGATCCCCGTGGAAACAGCAGTGTGGAATATATTCATGAACAGATCAAGGAAAGGTGCAAAAAACCATTCCTTTTAACCGACAATGTTCAGATCAATGTAAGTGTTTGTATCGGAGTGGCAGAATATCCGGAAGCATCCGATGAACTTCTGAAACTGATTAATTTTGCTGAAATCGTAATGTTTAAGGCAAAAAAGAATGGGAAGAACAGTATTCAGTATTTTGACAATGAAATCCTGAAGGATTTCCTGAAAAATGTGGATGTTGAAAATCAGTTGAAGAGTGCTGTTTATCGTAAATCTTTTGAGGTTTATTATCAACCTCAGTTTGATTTGGAAACCGGAAAGCTGCGTGGTGCAGAGGCACTTGTACGAATGCGGGATGAAGATGGAAAAATCGTGAGTCCTGCTCAGTTTATTCCGATCGCAGAAAAAAATGGTTCCATTTTTACCATTGGTTCCTGGATCATGGAGGAAAGCATCAGGACATTTTCCATGATTCATAAGAAATATCAGGTGGATTATATCCTTTCCCTGAATATTTCTGCAGTTCAGTTTGAAAAACCGGATTTTGTTTCCGTTCTGATGGGGTATTTAAAGCAATATGATGTACCGCCGGAGCTGATTGAACTGGAACTTACAGAAAGCATTTTGATTGATGACTTAAATCAGATCATAGAAAAGATGCATTTACTCAGGGAGTATGGTATCAAGATTTCCTTAGATGATTTTGGTACCGGGTATTCCTCTTTGTCGTATCTGAAAGGGCTTCCTATTGATACCCTGAAGATCGATAAATCATTTGTGGATACTGTGACAACTGATCCTGTTACAAGGACTATTATAGAATCCATTATTAATCTTACAAAACAATTAGGTTTTGAAACGATTGCTGAAGGTGTAGAGACAGAAGAACAATATAAATATTTAAAAACAGTACAATGCGACAATATTCAGGGGTTCTTATTGGGAAAACCAATGACAGCTTCTGACTTCGAAAATATGATCATCCATAGCGTTTAGATTATCATATTTAGGTTAAGGAGAGTATTTGGCAAATTAGCCGGGATGAATTTATGCTGATAGGACGTACAAATGAAACAGACTATTTGAATAATTTTTATAACAGATCCGGAAGTCAGATTTTGGTTGTTTATGGTCAAAAAGGCATAGGTAAAACCAGACTGTTACAGGATTTTACCAAAGATAAGCCGGCTTTTTTCTATGAGTGCAGGGAATGCTCTGAACGGGAACAGCAATATCAGTGGGGCCAGGAACTGGGAAATAAAAAAATACGCGTCCTTAAGTTTCCAACCTATCAGGAATTATTAGAAGCATCCTGCCAGAAAAAGGGCGGGAAGATGGTTCTTGTAATCGATGAATTTCAATACATTATTAAAAGCAGCGATGTGTTTATGGATGCACTGATTTCCTTTGTAAATAATACCTGGGCCAAAAGAGAAGTACTGGTTGTACTGATTAGTTCTTCTACCAGCTGGGTAGAAAACAGTATGGTAAAGAAGATTGGTGAGGCTGCTTTTGAGTTATCCGGTCTTTTGAAAATACGTGAATTGGAATTCTATCAGCTTCGTGAAATCTTTCCGGGATACAGTATGGAAGATTCTATTATTTTATATGGAATTTTGGGTGGTGTCCCTTCGCTCTGGCAGTTTATGAGTCCGGATAAAACCCTTCAGGATAATATCTGCGACCAGATTCTTTCAAGAACCGGTGGATTACGATACGAGTGTGAACGCCTTTTGTCCGAAGAACTACGTGAACTGGGGGTATATAATTCCATTTTATCTGCCCTTGCAAGCGGTCATCATAAGCTGAATGATATTTACAATCATACCGGTTTTTCCAGGGCAAAAATCAGCGTGTATCTAAAAAATCTGATGGAACTGGAACTGATTGAAAAAGTTTTTTCCTACGATACAGACGGACGTGAAAATGTTCAAAAAGGTGTGTATCGCATATCCAATCATTTTGTTCATTTTTATTTTACCTATTTATACGCAAACAAAAACAGATTGGAAACAAGTGATGCTTCTTCCTTTTATCAGGAATGCATCAAACCGTATATCCGATATTATACAGCACCTTACTTTAAAAAAGTCTGCATGGACTATATGCTGAAGCTTGGCAGTGCAAAGCAGCTGCCGTTATATTTGTCCAAATATGGTGAATGGGTAGGAAAGGCCGGAAATATCGATATTATTTTACAGGGGGAAGATGGGAAAACCTTAATAGGTTATTGTAATTTTGAAAAACCGATGATGACCTATGAGGATTATGAATGGCTTTTGTTTTTGGCTTCAAAAGCAAAGGTTGGAACAGATTATATCTGGCTTTTTTCCGGAGGACGTTTTGACGAAAAACTGTATCTGGAAGAAAAAGTCAAAAAGAATCTGCGCCTTATTTCATTAAACGATCTATAACATAACGAATTATAAGATGGGTAAGAGTTTATATATAGCAGAAAAGCCAAGTGTGGCACAGGAATTTGCGAAGGCCTTAAAACTGAATATGTCCCGCAAAGACGGTTATCTGGAATCTGAAGAAGCGATTGTTACCTGGTGCGTAGGTCATCTGGTTACCATGAGCTATCCGGATGCATATGATGAAAAATACAAGAAATGGTCATTAACGACCATACCTTTCATTCCGAAAGAATTCAAATATGAAGTGATTCCGGGTGTTGCAAAACAGTTTAAAATCGTCAGCGGTCTGTTAAACAGACCGGATGTTTCTACAATCTATGTATGTACCGACTCAGGAAGGGAAGGAGAATACATATACAGACTGGTAGAGCAGCAGGCCGGTGTGACCGGGAAAGAACGGAAACGTGTCTGGATCGATTCCCAGACGGAAGAAGAGATTTTAAGAGGTATTCGGGAAGCAAAGGATTTGTCAGAATATGACAATCTGTGTGCTTCTGCTTATTTGCGTGCCAAAGAAGACTACTTAATGGGAATTAATTTTTCCCGTGCACTAACCCTGAAATATGGTTATCCCGTTAAAAACTATATGCACACAGAAAAATGTGTTGTATCCGTTGGTCGTGTTATGACATGTGTGCTTGGAATGGTGGTTACAAGAGAACGGGAGATTCGCGATTTTGTAAAAACCCCTTTTTATAAAGTGATGGCCGATCTGGAGATCGCTTCTCATAATACGTTGGCAGAATGGAGAACCTGGGAGGGGTCAAACTATACCCTTGCTTCGGATCTATATAAAGAGAATGGCTTTTTAAAAGAAGAAAAAGCAAAGGAATGCATCTCTTATTTACAGGAAGAGCCTCGGGAAGAAATGAGGGTTCTTTCCATGGAAAAGAAAAAAGAGGTGAAAAACCCTCCTCTTTTATATAACCTGGCGGAACTGCAAAATGACTGTTCCAAATATTTCAAGATCAGTCCGGATGAAACTCTGCAGATCGTTCAGGAACTTTATGAGAAAAAGCTGGTTACTTATCCTCGTACAGATGCCCGTGTTTTATCTACTGCGGTTTCCAAGGAAATCTACAAGAATATCAAAGGTCTTACCGGATATGGCTTATGCAGTCAGATTGCAGCCGATATTCTGGAGAAAGGTTCTTATAAAGGAATCTCCAGGACAAAGTATGTTAATGACAAACAAATTACCGACCACTATGCGATTATTCCTACCGGTCAGGGGCTGGGAGCATTGTCCTCTCTTCATACCACTGCATCCAGAGTCTATGAAATCATTGTGCGGAGATTTTTAAGCATATTTTATCCACCTGCGGTATATCAGAAAATTTCTCTGGTGACAGAGCTTAAGACAGAACGTTTTTTCAGCAACTTTAAAGTGCTTAAAGAGACAGGATATCTGGATGTGAGAGAGTTTTCTTTCTTCCGGAAGAAGAAAGAAGAGGATTCCCAGGCAGTAAACTCGAAAAAGGATTCTTCCAATGATGAAAATCCAAAAGATGAGGATCGGGAAGATAATTCAGAGGAAGAGATCGGATGTGATGAAGCTCTGCTGGAAGCACTGTCCGGTTTGAAAAAGGGATCCGTTATACCGGTGAATGGTTTTTCCATAAAAGCAGGGGAGACATCTCCACCGAAAAGATATAATTCCGGAAGCATGATCCTGGCCATGGAAAATGCAGGACAGCTGATCGAAGACGAAGAACTCCGTTCCCAGATCAAAGGCTCCGGGATAGGAACCTCTGCTACGCGGGCTGAGATTTTGAAAAAGCTGGTAAACATACAGTATCTGAATCTGAATAAAAAGACACAGATCATTACCCCGACTTTTCTGGGTGAAGTGATATATGAAGTAGTGGCAAGCTCCATCAAACCTCTTTTAGACCCCAGACTTACAGCCAGCTGGGAAAAAGGTCTTACCATGGTGGCGGATGGAGAGATTACTTCGGATGAATATATGAAGAAACTGGATGATTTTGTGACCAGAAGAACCAATCTGGTAAAACAGGTTCAAAATCAGACCTCATTATATCCGGTATTCGACAAATTTTCCGGATTTTATAAAAAGGAGCGTAAAAAGGCATGAGCGAAGTTTTAAAAGAAGTAAGCATAGAACAGTTGTATGATTTAAAGGAAACCATTGCTTCCCGGTTATTTGAAGGAGTTACCTATCCATGGGAAGTGCTTCCTAAGATCAAAGATTTTATTATTGCTTTGGGTAACACACTTCCGGAAGATAAATATGATCAGATCAAAGAAAATGTATGGGTTGCAAAAAGTGCAAATGTGTATCCTACTGCCTATATCAACGGACCAGCAATCATTGATGAAGAAGCAGAAGTCAGACATTGTGCCTTTATCCGTGGCAACGCAATTGTTGGAAAGCATGCTGTGGTAGGAAACTCTACCGAGCTGAAAAATGTGGTTCTTTTTAACAATGTACAGG
>JBJENT010000243.1:0-6630 GCA_051880335.1 Lachnospiraceae bacterium | reverse complement strand
CATGGATTATTGTACCATCAGAAATGTTGACAAAAAGGTTTCCAAAATTCTATTTGGAACAACGCTTGACTGTCTGGAAAGAGACGGAGATGGCGATGAACTTCTGGATTCAGCGGTTGCCATGGGAATCAATACGCTGGATACCGCAAGAGTTTATGTGGATGGCCATTCCGAAGCATCCATTGGAGGATGGATGAAGAGAAGAAAGAACCGAAACGATATCGTAATCTTATCCAAAGGCGGACATTACGATATGGAGACCGGAGAATCCCGTGTTAATCGAAAAGAAATGCGGTATGATCTGGAGACTTCGTTAAAACAGCTGCAGACAGATTATATTGATATTTACCTGCTTCACAGAGATGACCCAGCTGTTCCGGCAGGGGAAATCGTAGAGATCTTCAATGAAATGCATAAGGAAGGCAAAATCGGTGCCTTTGGTGGCTCCAACTGGACCTATGAACGTCTGAAAGAAGCAAATGAATATGCAGAAAAACATAACCTGATCCCGTTTACAGTGTCCAGCCCGAATTACGGCCTGGCAGAGCAGGATACGGACCTTTGGGGCGGCGGATGCGTTACCATATCCGGTCCGCAGAACAAAGAGGCCAGAGAATGGTATCTGAAAAATGACATGCCTGTCATAGCATATTCTTCTCTGGGAAGAGGGATGTTTTCCGGCAGGGTAAAGAGCGCAGAGCCGGAAAAGATCGGAGATATTATGGATCAGCCTTCCATTGAAGCCTATGGCGGTGCCCGCAATTTTGAAAGACTGCGCAGATGCGAGGAGCTGGCAACACAGAAGAACTGTAGTGTTTCCCAGATCGCCCTTTCCTGGCTTTTACATCAGGAGCTGAAGACCTTTGCAGTGGTAAGCAGCAAAAATGTGGGACGTATGCAGCAGAACGTGGATTCTTTGAAGGTAGAACTTACAGAAGCAGAGAAAAAATACGTAAATCTGGAAGATTAGGAGGAGACTGTCATGAAATATTTAATGGGGATCGATAATGGTGGAACTTTTTCCAAGGCAGGAATCTTCGATGAGGAAGGAAACCAGATCGCAGTGGCCAGTGTGCCCACGGTAACGATTACACCAAAGCCGGGATACACCGAAAGAGATTTAAATGATCTGTGGGATGTAAATGCACAGGCTATCCGGAATGCCATTGAAAAGAGCAAAGTTGCACCATCTGATATTGTAGGGGTTTCTTTTTCCGGACATGGGAAAGGCCTGTATATGGTGGCAGAGGATGGGTCACCGGCTTATAACGGGATTCTGTCTCAGGATGCCAGAGCATGGGAATATGTGAAAAACTGGGCGGCAGACGGAACCAAAGAAAAAGTATATCAGAAAACATTTCAGGATATTCTGGCCTGCCAGCCGGTTGCGATTCTGGCCTGGCTGCGTGATCATGAGCCGGAAGTTCTGGAAAAGACCAAATATATCTTTGCAGTAAAGGACTATATCCGTTTTAAACTTACAGGAGTGGCAAATGCAGAGTACACCGATTTTTCCGGTGCCAATCTGGTGAATCTGACCACTCACCAGTATGATCGTGAACTGATGGGCTATTTCGGACTGGATATGATCTACGATAAACTGCCGCCGCTGAAGGTTTCTTCCGATGTATGCGGCTATATCACAAAAGAGGCAGCCGAAAAGACAGGACTGGCAGAAGGGACTCCTGTGGCAGCAGGTATGTTTGATGTAAATGCCTGTGGTATAGCATCCGGTTTGTCAGATGAAGAGCAGATGTGTATGGTAGCCGGTACCTGGAGCATCAACGAATTTATCCGAAAGACACCGGTAACCAACGGAACCGTTGCGTTGAATTCCATGTTCTGCATGCCTGGCTATTATCTGGTAGAGGAGAGCAGCCCTACATCAGCAGGAAATATGGAATGGTTTATTCGTAACCTGATGTCCTACGAAAGAGAAGAGGCAAAAGCCCAGGGTGGCTCTATCTATGATGTGACCAATAAATGGGTGGAAGAAATCGAGCCACAGGACAACAATATTATTTTCCTGCCATTCTTAAATGGTTCCAACGAGGATGCCCTTGCCAAAGGAACCTTTATCGGACTCACCGCCTATCACAATAAACACCATATGCTCAGAGCGGTGTACGAAGGTATTGTTTTCTCCCACTATACTCATGTGAGAAAGCTGCTTGCCAACAGAGAAAAGCCGGCTTCCGTAAGACTTTCCGGTGGCGCAGCAAACTCAGACGTATGGGTACAGATCTTTGCGGATGTATTACAGATTCCTATTGATGTGGTAGGAGACAAAGAGCTGGGAGCCCAGGGTGCAGCCATGGCAGCAGGTATCGCAGCAGGCATTTATCAGGATTATCCGGATGCCATTGCAAAGAGTGTAAAGATCACCAAGACAGTGCAGCCTAGAAAAGAATATGCGGAGATCTACGCAGAGAAGTATGCAAATTACCGGAAAGTGATCGAAAGTTTAAATGGAGCATGGGAATGCTTTAAAAATAATTAATGAAAAATGATTAAAGAACAGGAGGTACGAAGATGTACAAAACATTCAAAATGAAATTATACCCGGGAATGGAAAAAGAGTATGAGAAGAGACACAATGAATTATGGCCGGAAATGATCGACATGATTCATGAACATGGCGGAAAGAACTACACCATCGCTTTAGACCCTGAAACACTGATTCTGTTCGGCTATATTGAGATCGAAGATGAAGAACTCTGGAGCAAGGGCGCAGACACAGCAATCAACCGTAAATGGTGGGATTTCATGGCAGATATCATGGAAACCAATCCGGATAACAGCCCTGTCAGCAAAGACTTGAAGGTTCTGTTCCATCTTGACTAAAATAGGTAAAATTGGGGAAAATAAGGCTGGCATTCCGTTGCAGGACGGGATGCCAGTTATTTTCATGAGGCAGCTGCATTGGGGGCCGGTTGCATTTACAGGCAGCAGAATTTGTGAGCGGTTGCGTTCATGAGTCAGTTGCGCTTACCGGCCCGGCGGTGTATGCTAAAAAGAAAGAATAAAGAAATGAGGAATGGTTAGAAAAAATGAAAAAATGTTTTGCAGTAATGCTTGCTATGTGTGTTATGGGAGGTGTATTTGGATGTGGACAGGCAGAACCTCAGGAAGAACCGGTACAGCAGAATGAAAATACCACAGGAATGACCGCGGAACTGGGACAGGCAAATCCGGGCATAGAATCCCTGGGCCTGGAGGATATGATCGTTGACTACAGCTCAGCAGTCAGTACCGTTCTGGCAAAGGAATGGACCGTAGAAGGAACGGAAGAATACTATTCTTTTGAATATGATGGCAATGGTTATAAAACAGATGCATCCGGCGTGGAAACTGCATTTGAATACGCATGCGGATTTGATAAGGATAAAAATATCCTGCTTCTTATCACAGAAAAGGAAAGTGACAGGGAAGAAAAATACGCCATGCGTCCGGATGAAACAGGATATCGACTGATCATGATGGATCTGGCTACGAAAGAAGAAAAAATCTTCACACCGGACGATCTGGTCATTCTGGAGGCAGCAGATCACCAGGATATCCTTGGAATCTGGAAGGATGATAACGGAAATGAATATGAACTTACCGAGCAGAATGAATTTCATATTTTAAATAAAGAAGACAGCGACGGAACCTATCGTGTGGTAGAGATGAAAGAGGATAACATCCGTAAAATATCGATCTTTGTTGCCGGGGGAACACTTCAATATGAATACAAGCTTCTGGACGATGGAGATACCCTGGAATTGTACTCCAGAGATGCAGAAACCTATTATTATTGGCATAGATAAAGCGAAAAGCTACTGCCCATGGCAGGGAGAAGAAACATCTGATAGAGCATAAAGAAGAAACGTGCTGTTAACGCATAGATAAAGGAAGGGTGACACCTTGAAGAAGAAATTACAGTCAGGACTACGTCCCAAAGTACTGAGTATTACGATCAGCCTGCTGGTACTCATGACCATATGCATAGTGACCATTGGATATCGGGGCATGCATCGTTTTATGAATGAAATCGTAAAAGACCAGTTGGAAAACGAATGTGATCTGGTACAGGGCCTGTTAAGAAACTATGATGAAAAGATGAATTTTGTCCAGATGGATTCGGAAGGGACGATCTTTTATAATACAGATCGGGAAACCTTAGAAGGAATCCAGAATACCATGGATGAGATGCGCCGCTATCTGGAAGTGGAGATATCTTTCTTTTATCAGGATGTGCGTGTCCTTACCACGCTAGAGGATACCCAGGGAGAAAAAATGATCGGAACCTCTGCATCTTCTGTAATCGTAAGGGATGTGTTACAAACCGGAAACAGCAAATTCTATAATGACGCAGAAGTGTTTGGAGATCGAAAATACGTATATTATACACCGCTGAAGGATGATACAGGGGCTGTGATCGGAATGCTGGGGCTCAGCAAAAATGCGGATACTGTGCGGAAGAGTGTGACCAATATCGTGATAACCATGGTGCTGGTCAGTGTGATTTTTATCTTTATCCTGGGAGCCTTCAGTTTATATCTTACGAATATTCTGATTGATCGTATAAGCATCATCAAGCGATTTATGAAAAATGTTTCAGAGGGGAAACTTTCCGAAACCATGAGTTCCCAGCTTTTAAAACAGGAGGATGAACTGGGAGAGCTGGCCATAATCGGTGTCACTATGCAGAAATCCCTGCGTAACCTGATCGAAAGAGATGCACTCACAACACTGAATAACCGAAGATACGCTGTGGGAAGATTAAATCAGGATCTGGAAAAATACAAACGAAGCGTGATTCCTTACAGTCTGTGCATTTGTGATATTGATTTCTTTAAGAAAGTCAATGATACCTATGGCCACGATGCTGGGGATGAGGTATTAAAAAGTGTGTCCTATGTGCTTCGGGAAAATATGCTTGGAAAAGGCTTTGCCGCAAGGTGGGGCGGGGAAGAATTCCTGCTTGTATTTGAGATGGGAAAATATGAGGATCATGTAGAACATCTGAAACATATTCTGGAACAGATAAGGGCATTGGAGGTAACGGTAGGAGATCAGACGGTCAAAGTAACCATGACCATGGGAATCTGTGATATGCAGGAAGGGATGGGTAATGATGAAGTCCTTTCTGAGGCAGATAAGAGATTGTACTTTGGCAAGACCCATGGAAGAAACCAGATCATAGCGCAGGAAATCTGATAATCGCCAAAATGCAGTGAAAAATACATATATGGAAAAAGGATATACAAAAAGGTGGAGTAACGAATACTCCACCTTTTTTGCGGAACGATTAGTGTTCGAATATTTGAGCTTGAATACTTAGAGCTTAAATACTTAGTGCTTGAATTTTTGCCTGAAAAAATCCAACCACACTGCCGGATGGAACAGGATAAGCAGCGGGAAGAGCTCTAGCCTTCCGGCCAGCATATCAAACATCAGAATATATTTTGAAAAGGTATTAAAGTGCCCAAAGTTTTTGGTCGGTCCTACCAACTCAAGACCGGGACCGATATTATTTATGGTAGCCGCCACCGCTGTAAAGTTTGTGGCAAAATCATTGCCTTCTACGGAGACCAGCAGCACAGAGAAAAAGAACAGGGTAATGAAGGTGATAAAATAAACGTTGGTAGCACGCAAAACCTCATGCTCCACGATTTTTCCTTCAAAAGTGATCTTCCGGATACTCTTTGGATGAATATAGGAATGCAGCTCTTTTATCACTGTCTTAAACAGGATGATAAATCTGGAAACCTTAACGCCGCCTCCGGTACTGCCTGCGCAGGCACCGATGAACATCAAAAGCACGAGCACTGTTTTACAGGACTGATTCCAGGCATCAAAGTCTACCGTAGAAAAGCCGGTGGTGGTAATAATGGATGCAACCTGAAAACTGGAATCCAGCAGTGCGCGGAATGCGTTGACAGAAGTATCCACAATATTAATAAAGACAAATACAATGGAAGAAAGGATAATCAGCAGATAGACTCTGACTTCTTCCATTTTGAATGCATTTTTTACCTGCCCAAACAGGATCAGGTAATAGGCATTAAAATTGATACCAAAGAGAATCATAAAAATGGTGATAACCCATTGCTGATACATGGTGTAGCTGGCAAGGCTGTCATTTAAAACACCAAAGCCACCGGTTCCGGCGGTACCGAAACTTAAGGTGATGGCATCAAATACAGGCATCCTGCCGATTAAAAGAAGCACAATTTCAATGATTGTCATACCAAAGTAAATGACATATAAAATACGTGCAGTGGATTTTACCTTTGGAACCAGCTTGCCAACAGACGGTCCCGGGCTTTCCGCACGCATCAGATTCATGTGGGAACCGCCGGTCATGGGAATGATGGCCAAAAGGAATACCAGAACTCCCATACCGCCAATCCAGTGTGTGAAGCTCCTCCAGAACAGCGAACAGTGGGTCAGCGCTTCCACATCCGATAAAATACTGGCACCGGTGGTGGTAAAGCCGGAAATGGTCTCAAACAATGCATTGGTATAATTCGGAATCTCACCGGTGAGATAAAAGGGCAAAGCACCAAAAGCACTCATAAAAATCCAGCTCAGTGCAGTGGCCACGCAGCCATCCTTTAAATAAAAAAGAAAATTTTTCGGTTT
>JBJENT010000242.1:0-6746 GCA_051880335.1 Lachnospiraceae bacterium | reverse complement strand
AGGTATTGCAAAATTTTCTTTATTAGCTACTGCTAATAATTCCTTCATGTTCATTAACATAATACATGTCCTCCTAAAGACACTGTATTTTTTCTTCTTTTATGATAAATTATTTTTTTATGACCGTCAAGCTTTTTTAACGTTTTGAGCAAATTATTTTTTCATTTTTCTTTGTTTTTTATCCAATAATGCTTCTGTCATGAAATTTTTTTTCATTTCATCTTGTATTTTGCATTGAACGATGCAAGATTTTAACATATAATATATTTAATAATTAATTTATTGTATTGATAAACCAAAGGAGGACTCTTTATGCAAAACAGAAACTATTTTGGACACGAAAGTCAGTTGTACCGTGTAGAAGAACATCGTTTAGTCGGCGGAAAAGGAGATAATATGCGGCTTTTTGAAGTAAATAACGGCAGCGGTCTGGAATTCACCATATCTGCTGACAGAGCTGCTGATATTTCTCGTCTTTCTTATCAAGGAATGAATATGTCATATTTTTCAGTTTGCGGTTACTCAAATTCATCCTATTATGATAAAGATGCATTAAATTTCTTAAAAACATTTCAATGTGGCTTTTTAACCACCTGCGGATTGCAATCAATGGGAACACCTTCTGAATATGACGGTACAGCATATGGTCTTCATGGTACGATCTCCCATATTCCGGCTGAGCACATTTTTTATGATATTTCAGAAGATGGAGAAATCATTATTAAAGCCTCTGTATATGATGCTTGCATTTTTAACCAAAAGGTTCGTATGGATCGAACTTATAAATGTGCTTACGGATCAAATAAGCTTATTATTGAAGATACTTTCACAAATGAAGGAAGTTCTGAAACACCATTTGTTTTACTTTATCATATGAATATTGGATATCCTCTTCTTAGTGAAGACGCACTTGTATCTATTTCTTCTAACAAAGTAGTGGCAAGAAATGAAGAAGCCGTTGCAGGAATCAATGAGTGGAATAAAATAATATCTCCTACACCAAATTACGAAGAACAATGCTTTTATCACACATTCAGTGAGGATACTGCTACTGCAAAAATATTTAATCCCGGTATTTCCAAAGGTCTGGCTATTCATTTTGATCCAAAAATTCTCCCTATCATGTGTGAATGGAAGATGATGGGGGAAAAGGATTATGTATTAGGTCTTGAACCGGCTAATAATTATCTTGAAGGCCGTGCCTTTTTAGAGAATCAGGGAAAAATGACCCACTTAAAGCCAGGAGAAAAATTCAAATCTACTATTACAGTAGAATTCTACGACAATCAGTCTCTCTGGGAAAATGCATAATTAGTGTTATTAATATACAAAGTACCAATAATATACAACAAAATGTTCAACAAAAATCCCCTCTCTGGTAACAGGGAGGGGATTTCATTTATGTGATTCTAATATACTTCAGTTACAAATCACTAATCTTAGTTTAAGTATTCATCAACGTTTTCAGATGTAACAAGTACGAAAGGAACCATGATAGATTTTTCTACAGTTTCACCTTTGATAGCTGCAACGATTGCATCGATACCAGCGTTAACCTGGCCAGCGCCATCCTGAAGAACTGTAGCACCTAATGTACCATCTTTAACCATCTGCAGAGGTCCCTGGTTACCATCAACACCGATACAAACGATGTCTGAACGACCTTTGGAATTACATTCGTTCTGTGCTGCAGAAGACATATCATCGTTATCGCAGATAACAGCTTTCAGATCATCACCATACTGTGCTAAATAGTCATCAACTGCGTTTACAGCTTTGGAAGCATCCCAATCACATGGAATATCTGCTGCATTTGTCCAATCGCTGTTAGCACCGATTGTATTGTTCATACCTTCACCACGCTGCTGCTGAGCAGAGTTACCAATAACACCCTGGCAGTGAATAAATACGCCTGGTTCAGCATTTTCCATTACATAGTTACCCATTAATTCGCCTGCATAAACGTCATCAGAACCTGCAAATGCCATAGCAACTGCGTCTGTGCTGTCTGTTGCAGAGTTAACAACTACAACACCAATACCTGCATCATTCATAGAAGTTACAGCTGGATCAGATGCTGCGGATTCAGCAGGAAGAATGATTACATAGTCACAAGGATAGTTGATACAGTCCTGTGCAAGGTCACACTGTTTTGCTGCATCAGTATTACCGTCAAGGATTCCTGTCCATTCATCAATTGTTCCATCATCTACTAAAGCGTTTAATCTTTCTTCAGCTGCACCATTTAATGTTGCGTGGAAAACGTCTACTGTGTTTTTGGAGATATAACCAACAATGATTTTTCCATCACCGTTTCTGTCTCCGCCAGCTGCTACTGTTTCAACAGCTTCATCTGCTGCTGCTTCAGCATCTGCTGCTGGAGCTGCTTCTTCAGTTTTTTCTGCTTCAGCTGCTGGAGCTGCTGCTTCTTCTTTTGCGCCACAACCGATAAGGCTCATTGTCATTGCGGCTACAACAAGTGTTGCTAAAAGTTTCTTTTTCATGTTTTTTCCTCCATTTTGAATAATTAGTTTATAAATAAATGGATTTCTCCAAATATTTCATATTATCTGTTCTTTTTGTTGATTGCCATATCAAGTAATACAGCAAAGATAATAATGATACCTTTTGTCATGTACTGATAGTAAGAACCAATATTTAAGAAGTTCATACCATTGTAAATACAACCAATGATGATTGCACCAAGGAGAACACCAGGAGCTGTGGAAACACCACCAGCAAAAGATGTACCACCAAGTACGCAGGCTGCAACAGCATCTGTTTCATATGCCACACCGATATTAGACTGTGCTGAACCGGTTTTACTGGTAAAAATAACACCAGCCATACCTGCAAGCAAACCAGAGATGGTATAGCAGAGAGTCTTTGTCCAAAATACGTTAACACCAGATGCAACAGCTGCATGTACGTTTCCACCAACAGCAAATACATAACGTCCAAATTTAGTCCAATGCATTACCAGATACATAATAATGGAAATGGCTGCCATATAGATTATTGGTAATGGAATTCCAAGAAAAGATCCGGAATAAATAGCCTTAAACTCAGCTGATGTCATAGATAATCCCTGTCCATCTGAGATAATCTGTGCAATAGATCTGATAACCAGCTGCGTTGCAATGGTTACTACGAAGGCCGCCATATCGAATTTTGCAACCAAAACACCGTTAATGAATCCGAAAAGTGTAGCAGCAAGTAAAGAAAGAACAACTGCTAAAAACATGCTCATTTCCTGTTTTACAATAAACTGGCCCAGAAGTACGGATACCAGTGCAAGCTGAGAGCCAACTGCAAGGTCGATACCACCGGTTGTGATACACAAACACATACCATATGCAATCAAGCAGTTTACGGAAATTTGTGTTAAAACATTCAAAATATTGCTTGGATAGATAAATCTTGGTTTCATGATAGCAATAACAATAATCATGAATACCAGGATAACACCGATACCATATTTTCCCATGAACATACGGAAACTATCGGTTTGATAAAATTTCTTTGATTTAGAATCCATTATTCATTTCCTCCTATTTGTTCTGTCCAAATGCCATCTCCAGAATCTCTTTCTGGGTAATATTATTTGCCAGGATCTCTTTGCGGCTTATTTCACCATTAATTGTGCCTTCGTGATATACCAGAATTCTATCGCTCATTCCCATTACTTCCGGTAATTCTGAAGAAATCATAATAATAGCCATGCCTTTTGCCGCGAACTCACACATCAATGTATGTATATCCGATTTTGCACCTACATCAACACCACGGGTCGGTTCGTCCAAAATCAGAACCTTTGGATTCGCCATCACCCATTTTGCGAGAACAACTTTCTGCTGATTACCACCACTAAGTGAGAAACCATTGTGCTCAATACTTGCACATTTTACAGTCAGCTTTTCCGCTGCTTCCAGGCATTCTTTTTTCTCACGTTTTTGATTCATGAGCAGGCCCTTTTGTTTCTCAGGCAAATTAGGTAAGGAAATATTTTCTCTAATGGAGCGAAGTAGACATAAACCATAATTCTTTCTATCTTCGTTTACCATACAGATGCCTTTTTTAATTGCTGAACGTGGACTCTTATTGGTAATCTCCTGTCCTTCCAGGTACATTTTCCCTGATTCTAAAGGATCCAATCCAAAGATTGCTCTCATGGTTTCGCTTCGTCCTGATCCAACCAGACCTGAAATACCAAGAATTTCTCCTGCATGTACCTCAAAGCTGATATCATGAAATCCTTTTCCTGTAAGTCCTTCAACTTTGAATACTGTATCACCTATTTTACAATCTACTTTAGGAAATACGCTCTTCACATCACGACCTACCATCATGGAAATCAGTTCATCTCTTGTAACGCCTTCCATTTCTCTGCTGTCTACATATGTTCCATTTCGGAAGACAGATACTCTATCGCATATCTCAAAAATTTCTTCCATACGATGTGAGATATAAATAATTGCAACACCTTTTGATTTTAAATCTCTGATAACCTCAAACAAACGATTCGTCTCTGTAGAATCCAATGAAGACGTTGGCTCATCCATAATGATAAGTCTTGAATCACAGGACACTGCTTTAATGATTTCAACCATCTGAACCTGTGCTAAGGTTAATTCTTTCATTTTCGTTTTTGCGGTATATGGAACATCAAATTTTGCAAGTAATTCCTCACAGCGTTTATTCTGTGTTTTCTTATCAAGTAAGAATCCTTTTGTATTCTCTCGTTTTAAGAAAATACTCTCTGCAACGGTAAGGAAAGGTTCAGGATTCAATTCCTGATGTATCATGGATATACCACTCTTCAATGCATCTATCGGGCCATTTGCCTGATAGGGTTTTCCTTCGAATTCCATTGTACCGGCATCCTGTTTGATCAAACCGATAACACACTTCATGAGAGTCGACTTTCCGGCACCATTCTCACCAAGAAGCGCATGTACTTCACCCGGTTTTACATGTAACTGCACATCCTTCAAAGCTTGTGTTCCACCGAAAGCTTTTGATATTCCTTCGCAGTTCAAAATGTACTCACTGTTACCCAATACTGTTCACTCCTTCTCTTAGTTTTTTCTTCCAAGTAATGTAACCCGATGTAAGGTATCCCTACACGCTTGGAATGTATCTTTATATAGCTGGTAATATTCCATATAAATTTGATGTCTTTTTTGATCTGGTAAAGCCACATAATCTTTATATTTCACCACTATATTACATCCTTCTTCGATGTCTTTATATGTTCCGGCACCAACACCTGCAGCTATTGCTGCACCAAGGCTGGCCTGTTCTTCCGTATCTGCTACCTTTAATGGAAGATTATAAATATCAGCCTGCATTTGAAGCCAGGGAATACTTCTCGCTCCACCTCCGGATGCCACTATTGTATCTGCTTTCAATCCAAGCTCACCGCAAACTTCAATACACTGATTCAAAGCAAAGCTTACACCTTCCATAACAGCCCTTGCCAATTGTTCCCGTCCCGTTTTAAGGTTCACACCGAAGAAAGCACCACTCAAATCAGGATCTAAATGTGGTGTTCGTTCTCCATTTAAATAAGGAAGAAAAATTACTCCACCACTTCCGGGATTGACTTTCGATATAATTTGATTCAGTTTATCGTAATCTGTTTTAGGGAAAAGACTGTTAAACCACTTATAGCACAATCCCGCATTCATAATTGCACCCATGGTAATCCATCTATCTTTCTTATATCCTAAAAAGGTATTTGTACTGAGCAGAGGATTGAGAATTGGTTTGTCTGCCTGAAACGAAACCTGTCCACTTGTTCCGATATTTGCAGACGCCTCTCCTACCTTGGTAATACCATTTCCGATACCCTGCATTACCTGATCACCACCACCGGCAATAACCAACGTACCTTCCGCTAGTCCTGTTTCCTCTGCAGCCTTCCTGCATACAGTACCAACCACTTCACTGGTTCCGTAACATTTCGGAAAAAGATCCATGGAAAGATTCATCTTTTCAATAATATCTTTTGACCAACATCCGTTTTTAACATCATATGCTAATGTTGCAGATGCATCCGAATAATCAGATGTGACCTCTCCTGTTAAACGGAATTTCAAATAGTCCTTTGGAAGACATACTTTTTTAATCTTCCCAAAGAGCTCCGGCTCCATGTCTCTAACCCATATAAGTGATGGTAATAAGAATCCCGTATATACCGGATTCATCATCAATGTTTTAATTTGCTCTTCGCCAAACAGCTCTTTTATGTATTCTATTTGCTTTCCGCTTCTTGCATCACAATGTAATATGGCTGGTCTGACAATATTTCCCTTTTCATCTAAAGGCACCAGACCGTGCATCTGACCAGAAAAACTGATTCCTTTTACTTCTTCCGGTTTAATTTTATTCTGTGCAAAGATTTCTCGAATTGTACTTACGCATGCATCCCACCATTCCAGAGGATCATGTTCCGCATAGTTATTATAGGGAGAACTAAACTGATACCCTTTGGATGAAATTCCAAGTACTGTTCCGCTCTCATTTATAACGATTGTTTTCAAACTGGAGGTTCCTAAATCCACTCCCATAAAGCAACTCATAATATCGCTCCATTTCTTACTTCACAAATGCAAACTGGACACCTGCAACAAATGTATCTCCAAGTCCAATAGTACATACAGGTCTCTCAATATATCGTGAAGGCACCAATACTGCCTTTTTATTCAACGGAAGTTCTTCCAATTCCTTTGCAAACCGGATTC
>JBJENT010000241.1:0-6798 GCA_051880335.1 Lachnospiraceae bacterium | reverse complement strand
AATGCCAGTTTGAACATCAAAAGAAAAATTTAATAAGAGGCATGCAACTATTCGCAAAAGCATAGTTTAACGAATAGTTGCACGCCTTTTATTTCATTTTTTAGCTTTGGCGGACAAAATGGATTTTTCCAGCTGAAACACTTTCTTGCAATATTATATTTATAATGTTATATTCATAACGTTTTTTCAAAATCATCTACATACTGCATGATCAGATTAACAGTACCATCAATTCCAAGTTTTCCGGAATTAACAGATAAATCATATGTATCAGAACGTCCCCATTTTTTGGAGGAATAATAGTTATAATAACTTTGTCTTTGTTTATCTTTTTTTGTTATCATATCTCGGGCTTTGGATTCGTTTAATTTGTATTTCTCCATGATACGTTTCACTTTGGAATCCATATCACTATGAATGAATACATGAACACTGTTTTTGTAATCTGCAAGTGCATAATCAGCGCATCTTCCTACAATAACACACGGTCCTTCATCTGCAATCTTTTTAATGGTATCAAACTGTACTAAAAATATTTTGTGGCTGATTGGCATCTCCATATGCGGATTGGAATTGTAACCAAATGAATAAGTGTCCATCACTAAATTATAAAGAAAAGAATTGGTTGGCCTTTCATCATGAGTCGCTATCATTTCTTCACAGAAACCGCTTTCTTTTGCTGCTCTGCTAAGTAATTCCTTATCATAGAAAGGTATTCCGTATTTTTCAGCTACCTTCGATCCAATCTCCCTTCCTGCTGAGCCAAACTGACGGCCAATTGTAATAATAGTATTCATAAAATATCCTCCTTCCTATTTTTAATATTTGAATATTTTTCATAATGATATAACTATATTATACCAAAAATCATACAAAATGCATATAAAAAAAGAGCCTTATTCAAAAATAAGACTCTTTTCTTTCTATATATTCATATTATGAAGTTTTAAAGTGCTTGATTATGCAGCAGCTTTTTTGTTTTTGCCTGTTAATGTCTGAATACCTTCAATTACAAGGACAACAGCCAGAACGATTAACAATACAGCAAGAATCGTCTGTGCATATGGGCCCCAGTCAGCACCACCTGCAGAGATGATACCAACCTGGTTCTTGATTGTAACACCTAAAGAACAGATTGTAACAACGATCATGAATGCCATTGGAGCAAGGAACATCTTGTTGTTCTTTCCGATGTTTCCAAGCCATGTAGCAACTGCAAGTAAACCAATACCAGCAAGTAACTGGTTAGCAGCACCGAACAGACCCCAGATCTTGGAGTAGCCAGTCATACCAAGTAATACACCAAGTACTACAGTGATAGCTGTTGCAACATATGGGTTAACTGCAATTTTCTTCCATCCGCTCTTAACATCAGCAGCTGTCTCACCTGGCTCAAGGAAGAATTCCTGGAACATAAATCTTGCAAGACGTGTAGCTGTATCCAGAGATGTTAAACAGAATGCGGAATATGTAAGTGTTAATAATGTACGAAGTACTGTAACAGCACCAGGGCCAAATCCAGCAAACATATTAGCAATACCACCAGCAAAGATAGCTGTAGCACCTTTTAATGCGGTGTCTGGGTTGGCTGCATTGTATTTGTAAGCAAAGTTGATTGCACATACTGTGATTACAGCAAGTACACATTCCAGAAGCATACCACCGTAAGCGATAGGTTTTGCATCTTTTTCTTTATCCAGCTGTTTGGATGTTGTACCGGAAGAAACCAGTGAATGGAAACCGGAAATAGCACCACAGGCAACTGTTGTAAACAGTACAGGGAATAAGTACTGGATACCATTACCATTATCAACAGCAAAACCTGCAAATGCCTGAAGTCCATCAGCACCACCAAGGTTTGCGTGAGAAATAACAACACCGATTAATGCTACTGCTAACATAGCGTAAAGCAGGAATGAACTTAAGTAATCACGTGGCTGTAATAAAATCCATACAGGTGTAACGGATGCAATTGCGATATAAAGACCAACAATGATCATCCATGCTTTGTATGTAAGGTAAATTGGATGCCAAACCATACCAACTGCCATACAGATAACGATTGCAACAACGCCAAGAATTGTAGCGATTCCCATTGGAACGTTACGACGGTATACCAGGAAACCAAATGCAATAGCAACAACGATAAACAGCAGAGAAACCATAGCAACAGATGCATTAGTTGCCATTGCTGCTTCTGCAACAGCTTCACCAGCAGCATTTGTTGTACCAAAGGTACCAGCTACGATAGAAGCAAAAGCTGCAACTACAAGGATCAGTGTAAGATAAGCAAAAGTAAGGAAAAGTTTTTTTGCTCTCCTACTCATGTTTGCGGAAATGATTTCACCGATAGACTGTCCTTTATGACGAATAGATGCAAATAATGCACCAAAGTCATGAACACCACCGAAGAAAATACCACCGATGAGGATCCATAAAACAACTGGAACCCAACCAAACATAGCGGCACCGATAGGACCTGTGATAGGACCAGCGCCAGCGATAGATGAAAAATGGTGACCCATTAAAACAGGTGCCTTAGCTGGAACGTAGTCCACGCCATCTTCCAATTCGTGTGCAGGTGTAGCATCATTTTTTTCGCCAACACCCCACTGTTTGCAAAGCCATCCGCCGTAGAAGATATAACCAACGATCAGAACTGCAATACAAACAATTAACAGTACTAATGAATTCATACAATATCCCTCCTTCTTATTTTTTCTTTATATGAAATAGTACTTTACGAATAACAGTTGCAGTTGTATGTCCTGAAGCATTATGAATTACTTTCTTTTCAGGAAGTATAACTGCTGACATATGTACATCTAACCAGCCATGTAAACCGAATTTGAAACTTTTGTAAATTCGGCATTTTTTAATCGCTTTTTCTACATCTTTATCACAAGTATCACATACGAAAACCGGTGAAATGTATGTATACATATGTCCTGACTGAATATGCATTCTGTTTGTTCCATCCTGATAAGCATACTCCTGATATTTTTTATAAGATGTCATATCTAAATGCGGAACATGAAATATATATAAAAATTCTTCACAGTCAGAGTGCCATAGCTCAGCTTTTTGACTTATAACATATTTTTTGGAATTTTCATAAAATTCACAACGTGCAATAAAAGCCGGGTCATCATACTCTTTTGTTTCTTCATTCTTATAAATATTATAGAATGCAGAATAGTTATTTAATAAACAATCAATTGCCTCAATACGTGTCATTTTACTCTTTTATGCCAACAAAAAAAGCCCGTAAAGGGGCATTTTCTCGTTTCATACACCTTTGTACTATACTTTATTTATCTAAAAACAATACCATTTTAGCATAAAAAATTACAATTTTCAACACTGTAAACTATCAAAGTGAAATGAAACTCATTTCTTAGGTTAACAATGTTTCATTATCATTATAATATAAAAAAGAAGCTGTTATACTATGGACGCGTAAATTGAAGCTGTGGGGCACGTTTTTTCACCTCATCAAAGAGGATAACAGCTCCTGTTTTGCTTGGAACCTGTAATTCAATAATCTGCTTATCTTCTTTCATAATGACAAGATATTGAATCTCCAGATCTCCTCTTCCACAACACATTTTTACCGGAACCTGCATGACTCTGCGGAATACTCGATCCATATCTGCATATGGAATATAAAGAACTTTTGTAAGTTTTTTTAAGTAAACTGCCTTATCACCAAAGAAAATATTATTCATCCCATCAGCAGAAGCAAAATCTTCTTTGCATATATCTTTTTCTAATTTTGTGGAGGTATAACATTCAAACTTCATAATAAATCCTTTCTTCTTTTTATAACTGATTCTAATAAATTATAAATAAATCTTTCATGAAAATCATTCAAGTATCTTTAACAAATGCTGAAAATACTGCGGAAGCTCTGTGTCAAACTCCATATACTCACCAGTTCTTGGGTGGGTGAATCCTATGGTCTTTGCATGCAGAGTCTGTCCCTGGCATTTTATAGCCGATTTTCGTCCGGAAGCGTATACTTCATCGCCCAGAATGGGATGGCCAATGGATGCCATATGAACGCGTATCTGGTGGGTTCTTCCGGTTTCCAGCTGGCAGCTGATATAAGTATATCCTTTCAACTGTTTTATGATATGAAAATGTGTCACCGCATTTTTTCCGTTTGAAACCACTGCCATTTTCAAACGGTCCTTAGGATCTCTGCCAATGGGCTTGTCCACAGTACCATCTTCAGTCAATTCTCCATAAACAATGGCATGATAAATCCGCTTGATGGAATGATCTTTTAACTGCTCGGCTATTCCATTATGAGCCAGGTCATTTTTACAGATAATCAAAGAACCGGAGGTGTCCTTATCGATTCTATGCACAATTCCCGGACGCATAACACCGTTTATCCCGGACAGATTTCCTTTACAATGAAACATTACCGCATTTACGAGAGTCCCACTGTAATGTCCTGCAGCAGGATGCACCACCATATCTTTGGGTTTATTTACAATCAGCAGGTCTTCATCCTCATAAATGATATCCAGAGGAATATCTTCTGCTTCAATATTCGGTTCAATACTTTCCGGAAGCGTAAAAGCTATCTGATCCCCTGCTTTTAAAGAATAACTTGGCTTAACGGGTTTTCCATTTACAGAAACACATCCTTCTTTTATCATTTTCTGAAGATATGACCTGGTCAGAGAATCAATATTATCCGATATATAGCGATCGATTCGTGTTCCATCATATTCCTGTTCGATTTCAAACCGGAATTCTTTCATATAACTGGTCTCCATATGTCAAAATATGAAACTTAATTCATATAGTTAAAATACTACAAATTCTTATCTGCATCTGTATTTTCATATTGGGGTTTTCTGGTCATTTTTTTACTGACACTTAAAAAGGCAAAATCTTCTTCTTTATATCCAAATAAAATAAGGATAACCAGTCCTGCCATAGCACATGTCACATAAATATCCGCTACATTAAAAATAGGAAAATCAATCAGAACAAAATAAATAAAATCAACAACATAATTCTGTGAAATACGATCAATCATATTACCTATAGAGCCTGCTGCAATCAGTACCAGCAGTACATGCAAAATCGTATATTTTTTATCAGCAGGGGTTTTGATCAGCACATAAACGATTACACCCAGAATCAAAAGAGCAATGAAAATAAAGAAAATCTTTTGATTCTGAAGCATTCCAAAGGCCGCGCCTTTGTTTTCCAAATATCTCAGCTCTAAAATTCCCTGAAAAATGGGAACACTGTCATTTGCCTTCAAAAAAACCACTGCCATGTATTTTGTCAGCTGATCAAGAGCAACTAAAATAAGCAGGCCGATCATATCAAATATTAGTAAACTGATTTTATTTTTCATTTTTCAACCTCAATCTATAAAAATTGGAATCAGATAATTAATTCCTTTATCGCACTTAGAATCTCATCATCTGTAACAGTGGTGTCAATGACCGCATCTCCAAGCGTTTTTAAAAGAATAAATTTTAAAGTGCCGGTTGCATTCTTTTTATCGGATTTTGTATTTTCCAAGACCTCTTCCGGAGTAAAATTGATTTCCTGCAAGGTAATGGGAAGGTGAAAGGGGACAAACATATCTCTGATTTCCAGATATTCATCCTTGGAAATCAGATGGTGCATATAAGAGATATTTGCAGCAGCAACACATCCCAATGCCACACATTCACCGTGGAATAATCTGAAATTACTTGCTTTTTCAATACCATGTCCAATGGTATGTCCGAAATTAAGCAAAGCCCTCTCTCCTTTTTCGGTAGGATCTTTTTCCACCACTGCTTTTTTAATCATGCAGCTGCGATAAACCATTTCTTTTAAAATGACAGGGTCACGCTGTTCTATTTCATCCATATGATCCAAAAGCCACTCATAATATGCCTCATCTTTGATCAGACCATGCTTCATAACCTCTGCAAAACCGGATGCAAACTGGCGGTCATCCAGGTCTTTTAGTACATTTATATTGGTATAGACCAGTTTTGGCATATGAAATGCACCGACCATATTTTTGTATTGTCTGAAATCCACACCGGTCTTTCCACCGATAGAACTGTCTACCTGGGATAATAATGTAGTAGGAATCTGAATAAAATCGATGCCTCTTAAATAAGATGCCGCTGCAAAACCGGTCATATCACCGACCACGCCACCTCCAAGAGCAACCAGCAGATCTTTCCGTGTCATTTTCTGCTCAATCAGATACTCGTACATATCCATTACAGTATCCAGTGTTTTATGTTCCTCTCCTGCAGGGAAAACAAAGTAGCTTACTTTTTTGCAAATCTCTTCTAAGCTTCTTCGAACTGTCTTTCCATATAATGAATCCACATTACTGTCCGTTATAATACAAACCTGTCTGTTTGCCACATCAAAGGCTTCAAGTTCACTGGGGAGAGAACTGAAATCCTCTGCAAAAACAATATCATAACAGGGTTTTTCTAAGTAACTTACGCTTAATCGATCAAAATTCATCTAAACTGCTCCTGGAAACGTTTTATTATTCTGACTTGAAAAAACATCCTGCCCAAAAGCAGGATGCTTTTATATCATAATATATACTTTCTTTTAGAATATTTTCTAAAAAACAATTTCTTTTAAAATATTTACTTTGATATACTTTTATCTTATGAGTGATTGTATGGAACATCAAAAGAAGAGGAACCATTTAATATTTCCTGGAAATCACCGGAAATATCCACGCTGGCCGGAGTAATAATAAAAATATAATGGGATATTTTCTGTAAATTACCACTGATGGCA
>JBJENT010000240.1:0-6813 GCA_051880335.1 Lachnospiraceae bacterium | reverse complement strand
GGGCAAAGCCCCGTAATCAGATGCTCGGTAATTCAATTACCGATGTAGTTCACTGAAGTGACAGAAGGTCTCAAAAAATGTGCAAGAGATTATGGAATCAAATAGAAAAGGGAACTTTATAGTTCCCTGAATATAGACTTAATATAAGGTCTCAATGCATCGCAGATCATTATAGGTATTTTATACCTATATGGTTGACAAAATAAATGGTTGACTAACACAATTATTTGCATTATTATCGTTATAATATAAAAACACTCATAGATAAAGTCAGTGATGAGTATTTTTTGAAAGTATGTCAGGAGGAAAGCGACGAATGGATTTGGTAAAACAATTTCGTGAATATACGAGGCAGTTGGAATGCCATCTTGATCATATGAATCAATCAGATTGTCATGGTTGTGGTGTAAGTAAATCGCAATGCTTTTTGGTTGTAGAGATTGGAAGAAGACCCGGAATATCAGTAAAAGAATTGTCGGAGCTTCTTCATCTCGATAAGAGTGGTATTAGTCGTTCCGTAGAGGATCTGGTGAAAAAGGAGTATGTGGAAAGAACACAGTCCAAAGAAGACCGCAGATTTGTTGCACTGAATCTTACGGAAAAAGGACAGGAAAGATTTGAGAAAATAGAGAAGGATATGTACATGAAATTTAAGGAAGTGTTTGAACAGATTCCGCAGAATAAGAGAGGACAGGTTTTGGAAGCCTTAGAGCTGTATAATGACGCCTGCAGAATGATAGAACATAGATCCCGTGGCATGGAAGAGGGGGACAAAAGGTAAGGAATGGAAAAAGAAGACAAAGTTAAGGAATGGAAAAGAAAAAAGATATGGAAATCTAGAAAATAACGGAGGAAATAGAAAACGGTGATCAGAGAAATGGTAAGCGAGGATTGGGAGAGTGTGGCAGAAATCTATACCCAGGGATTGGAAAGCGGCATATCCACCTTTAACACGGAGTGCCCAACCTATGAAGAATGGGATAAAGCCCATTGCAAGGAGTGCAGATATGTATTTGAGGAAGATGGAAAAGTTGTCGGATGGATCGCCATCAGCCCTACATCCGGCCGCTGTGTGTACAAGGGCTGTGTAGAAATGAGCGTATATCTGGACGGGGAATATCAGGGGAGAGGCATTGGTTATCAGCTGGTAGAAAAATTGATTACGGAGGCCGGAAAAGCGGGATTCTGGAGCATCTATTCTGCAATCATTTCCAGAAATACTGCAAGCATAGCATTACATAAAAAGTGTGGATTCCGGGAGATCGGTTATAGAGAACGGATAGCAAAAGACAGGTTTGGTAACTGGCAGAACACAACTCTGATGGAGTTTCGACTGCCGGATGAAATGACTGCCGGATGAAAGGGCTTTCGGGCCGATGGCTGTTAATTGAAAGGAACAATATAACGGGGGAAAGATAGTATGGTATTTCAAAATTTATGTTATGTAACATTGGAAACAGAAACGGACAAGCACATTTTTCAGAATCCGGGAAATGAAGTGGAATATCAGGATGTGCGTTTAAAAATCACAAATCAGAACAAAATTATGGTTACAGCAGACCAGTCACCTTTAAAATACCTGATATTGCGCTGGAAAAGAGAAATCCAGGATGGCGTGAGAATTCTGGGTGATGCCTGGGAACGAAGCTATGGTGATCTGGAGTGGAAAGGAATAAACGGTTCCAGACCGCTTCCCTGGTACTTTATGATGAAGCATGCAAGTGGGATGAAGAGTCATAGCGCAGAAGGACTGGAAAAATACAGTGTAGAAGGATATGGTGTAAAAGTGCGCCCGGATGCCATGTGTCTGTGGTTCGTGGATGCGGAAGGTATTACGCTGGTGCTGGATGTGCGATGTGGCGGAAGTGGTGTGATTTTGAATGGAAAGACCATTACTGCGGCAGAGCTGGTATACCGGAAAGCGGAAACGGAAGACAGCTTCCATTTTGCGCAGGAATTTTGCAGGCAGATGTGCCAGGATGGGATTGTACCGAAACATCCTGTATATGGCAGCAATAACTGGTATTATGCTTATGGGCACAGCTCGGAAGAGGAAATTTTGAAGGATACAAAATACCTGGCAGCTTTGACAGAAGCATGTGAAAACAGACCATATATGGTAATCGATGATGGATGGCAGCAGTACCGGTGTGATGAGTACATCGGAGGACCATGGACGAAAGGAAATGCAAAGTTTCCGGATATGGCATCGCTGAATGCCAAAATGAAAGCGTTGAACGTAAGAACCGGAATATGGATTCGATTTTTGCAGGACGATAAATCGGTGTATCCGGATGACTGGCGTTTGAAGCACAATGGATGTCTGGACCCTTCCCAACCCGATGTATTAAAGCACATTGCAGAAGATGTAAAACGCTTGTGTGATTGGGGATTTGAGCTGATCAAACATGATTTTTCCACCTATGATTTGTTTGGAAGATGGGGATTCGAAATGACCCCGTTTGTGACAAAGGATGGATGGAGCTTTTATGACAAAAGCATGACAAGCGCCCAGGTGGTAAAAACGTTCTATCAAACGATTCTGGATGCTGCAAAGGGTCGGGCGATTATACTGGGGTGCAATACAATTGGACATTTGGGAGCAGGACTTATGCATATGAATCGTACCGGTGATGATACCAGCGGTAAAAGCTGGCACAGGACGAGAATGATGGGAGTGAATACCCTTGCGTTCCGGTTGCCACAGCATAGAATATTTTTTGACGTGGATGCAGATTGTGTGGGCGTGATGGGAGATATTCCCTGGTCTTTCAACCGTCAGTGGGCGGATTTGATCGTGAAAAGCGGAACCTCTTTTTTTGCATCTGTGAAACCGGGTGTGATGACAAACGAAGAAGAAAAGGAATATGAGCAGCTCCTGTCAGAGGCGTCTGAAGCAAAGAACCGATATATTCCAATGGATTGGGAAAACAATATCACCCCTCATACATGGCAGGACGGAGAGAAACAGGTGGTTTACCATTGGTATGCGGAGACGGGTGAGACAACCACATGAGCAAAAGAAAAGCAGCGGAGCTATGTTTCGCGAATGGGGCTCTGAATGGGTATGACTTTTTTGTAATGATTCGAAATTTGTGAATAAAAAACGTGTTTGTTCCCAACAATGATAGATGCAAGATTTATTATGGCAAGATTCATTTTGGAAAGGAGAACGAACATGATTTTAACAGAAAAAGAAGAAATGGTTATTCGTGACCTGCAGACCCAGGAACAGACTTGTATGGAAAAATACAAGAGATATGCCCAGGAGGCAAAAGACCCTGTGCTCAGAGAACTGTTCCAGACACTGGAAAAGGATGAGCAGAAGCATCATGAATCCTTAGGAAAAGTTTTAAGTGGGGAAGTGCCGGGCTGCAATTGTAATGACAGTCATGGAAAGAATTACAAGCCTCAGGCAACCTATACAGGAAGTGCCAATGCGGAAGACAAAAAATCAGACTGCTTCCTGGCAACAGACTGTATCGGAACAGAAAAACTGGTTTCCGGCGAATACAACACAGATGTATTTGCATTTGGAAATTCTGCCATCAGAAAGCTTCTGGCCGATATTCAGATTGAAGAGCAGAATCATGCGGAAATGTTATACAACTATAAGACAGTGAACAAAATGTCTTAATGAAAATAATGTAAGATATGATGATATCCTGAATTCATATATCAAAAAACAATCGGGCGGGCTTTCCTGCCCGGTTTTTTTATAGTACGACAAATTTATTTTTATAGGGATTACGGGAAACAGAATATGGTGTATAATAGATTTGTTTTACTTTCAGAAATTTCATATAAATCATTTCTTAGATACAAAGGAGAACAGATATGTCAGATATCGTAGTAATGACGGATACTAATTCTGGAATGACCCGGGAGGAAGGGGAGAAATACGGTGTGGCAGTACTGCCGATGTCTTTTATTATAAACGGAAAGGTTTATTATGAGGGAATAGATATCAGCCACGAGGAGTTTTTTCAGAAACTGGAACAGGGAGCGGAAGTTTCCACATCCCAGCCGGCACCCGGAGAAGTGCTTGAGATGTGGGACTCTTTATTGAAAAAATATGATGAAATTGTGTACATTCCTATGTCCGGCAGTCTGAGTAAATCCTATGAGACTGCAGTGATGTTATCCCGGGACTATGATGGAAGGGTTCATGTTGTAGATAACAGGAGAGTATCTACGCCTCAGAAACAGACGGTTATGGACGCTTTGGAACTGGTAAAACAGGGAAAGACTGGGGCGCAGATCAAGGAGATTCTGGATGCAGATGCCTTAAAATCCAGTACCTATATCGCAGTAGATACCTTAAAGTATCTGAAAAAAGGCGGCCGAATTACAGGTGCTGCAGCACTTCTTGGTACGGTACTTGATATGAAACCCATTTTAGTAATGCATGGAGGAAAACTGGATGCTCATGGAAAGATAAGAGGGATGAAGTCTGCAAGAAGAGCAATGATTGCTGCCATACGCAAAGAAATCGAAGAAAATTACCAGGAGGAACTGGCAAAAGGCGATATAGGCCTGCAAATGGCATATAGTTCTATGGACAAAGAAACCGTTGCAGACTGGGAAAAACAGATCAGGGAAGAATTTCCGGAGCTGTCTCTGCACTCCGACCGGTTATCACTCAGTTTATCCTGCCATATCGGTCCCGGGGGACTTGGCATCGCAGTAGGCAGAATCATCAATAAGGACTGGTAAATATGACAGATCAGCTTTTTTTTGCACCACTTGAAGGCATTACAGGGTATATATACAGAAATGCGCATCACGAATATTTTCCGGGGATCACAGCATATATGGCGCCCTTTTTGTCTCCGTACAGAGAAAGGAGTCTGAATGAAAAACTGTTTCGGGATGTTTTGCCTGAGAATAATGAAGGCGTTCCTCTGATCCCCCAGATTTTGACCAATCATGCAGAGGATTTTATCTGGACAGCAGGGGCTTTAAAGGAACTGGGATATACCGAAGTGAACCTGAATCTGGGATGCCCTTCCGGTACTGTAGTTGCAAAGCATAAAGGTGCAGGATTTCTGGAAGATCCATGGCAGCTTGACCGGTTTTTGGAACAGATATTTGAAAAAACGGACAGTAAGATTTCCATAAAAACAAGAATCGGAGTGCGCAGCGATGATGAGTGGGATGAGCTGCTTCAGATTTTTGGAAAATATCCCATTGAAACCTTATACATTCATCCCAGACTTCGGACGGATTTTTATAAAAATACACCGAATAAAGAGGCATTTTCCAAGGCCCTTTCCGGTTATCCGGGGAAAATCTGCTACAACGGAGATCTGTTTGAAAAGAAGGATATACAGGAGTTCCGAACAGAATTTACGGAGCAGAACCTTATGATGATCGGAAGAGGATTTTTGAAAAATCCTGTCCTCCATCAAATGTATTTATGGGGAGAAGAGCCGGACAAATGGAAGATAAAAGAATTTTATGACAGGCTGTGCAGTGACTACAGTCAGAGCTTCAGCGGAGAAATTCCGGTTCTCTATAAAATGAAGGAATTGTGCATTTATCTGCTTCCCCTCTTTTCCAATCATGAGAAGTACCTGAAAAAAATCAAGAAGGCAAATCACCTTTCAGACTTTAAAATTGTTTTTCAGAATCTTTTCCGGGAGCAGGAGATTTTTTTCAGCTCGTAAAATATATTCCAGAAACTTCTTCATTAATAGTATGTTTTTTTTACAGATGAACAGAGGGAGAAGGCGTGTCCTTTTTATACAGACACTGTTGGTAAAAATCCGTATAAAGATTGCCTGCCTCAGAAAGCAAAACTGGGACGACATTTCAACCCGTTCAAGACGTAAGTCGCGTTTTGAAATGTCGTCCCCAATCAAGACTTTGTTTTCTGAGGCAGGCAATCTTAGGATTTTTTCCTCAGTGTCTGTATGAAAAGCGACACGCCGCTCCCGGTGTACAGCTTTGGAAAAACATACTTTACTGCCATCCACCATCGATGGTAAAAATCTGCCCTGTTGTGTAGGAAGGCATATGTGAAATAGCATATACCATTTCAGCCACCTCCGACGGACGACCCATCCGGTCAGCCGGGATTTCCTGAATCAGTGCTGCTTTTTCTTCTTCGGAAAAGCATTGGTTCATCCGGGTATCGATGACACCACAGGCCAGGGCATTGACCTGAATATTGCTTGGCGCAAGTTCTTTGGCCAGTGCTTTTGTGAAGCTGTTCATGCCGCCCTTTGATGCGGAATATGCCACCTCCATGGAAGCACCCACTGCCCCCCATACGGAAGAAATGTTAATGATCTTTCCTTCATGCTTTTTCAGGAAAAGCGGAATGGCAAATTTGGAAGTATAAAAAATACTGCTCAGATTGGTATCCAGGATGCGGTGCCACTGCGTAACATCCATTTCAGAAAGAAGCCCGATATGAGAAATGCCGGTATTGTTCACCAGAATATCCAGATCCGGTATATGGACAAATAGTTTTTCCACTTCTTTATAAGAAGACATATCACAGATAAATGCGTTAACATTTATGTCATATTCCTGTTCCAGACTATCGGAAAAATCCAATAATTTATCTCCGGAACGAAGGCAGGTTAAATACAGATCATATTTCTCAGCAGCAAACTTTCGTGCGATGGCTTCTCCGATTCCGCGGGAAGCACCGGTGATAAGTACTTTCTTTCTCATATTAATTCCTATTCCTTTCTGGGAAAAATCGAGATAACGGACCATTTTCTGTCCGCTTTTCTACATAAAATCGGGTTGTGATAATAGTATACTACATTTCTGAAAAAAGGTGGAAAGATTATCCATCGG
>JBJENT010000239.1:0-6932 GCA_051880335.1 Lachnospiraceae bacterium | reverse complement strand
AAAAACACAAAAAGCCTTCCACATCAAGCAGAAAGCTTTTCCATGCAATGTAATAAGCAGGACTGTAAGCCGGGTTATGTCGAGAATGATCATCTATCTAGAACTGCTGTCACCAACAGTTTCAAGCGACCTACCTGAAAACAGATCGGGCAAATCTATGGTTTTCTATTTGGTCTTGCTTCGGATGGGGTTTACATGGCTCCGCCTGTTACCAGCCGGACGGTAGTCTCTTACACTGCCTTTCCACCCTTACCATCATTTCGATGGCGGTATATCTCTGTTGCACTAGCCTTGGAGTCACCTCCACCGGACGTTATCCGGCATCCTGCCCTGTGAAGCCCGGACTTTCCTCACCTGCAATACGCAGCCGCGATCATTCATCCTACTTATACTGGTCTATTTAACCAGATTTTCTTCTGAATTGTCAATACTGGAATATTATTTATCTGTCATGCTCCTGCAGATAAGCCCTGATTTCTACCCTCACTTTTTCCAGGTGCTCCATCAGTGCATCATGATGAGCCAGTATGTAATCCATTTCTCCTGCTTTGCTCTTCATTTCCATGTCCTCTGCAAAGCTTCCCAGCTTCATCGCGCCAATGGTACGTGAATTGCTTTTGAGACCATGCACCAAAACAGCATAATTCTTCAAATCGCTTCCTCCCAGAAAGTCTTTCATTCTGCCTTCATCTCTTGCGGTTTCCTCCAGAAAGATTTCCAGTGTTTCCAAGTAAAAGTCTTCATCTCCCATTGCTGCATACTCCATGCCATGGTCGATATCCAGTTCTTCCCCGTACATCATAATCATTTCCTCCTTATAAATCCCCAAATTATTTTCTAAATGATTTGTTTCCTCTATCGCACAATTCTCATCCATTTCTGTTTCAAAGGATGATAAATAGTTGCCAAGAATTTCTTCAATCTCTGCCACCTTAATCGGTTTTGACAGGTATCCGTTAAAGCCATATTCTTCATACATCTGTTTTGCTCCCATCATAGCATTTGCGGTTAATGCTATGACCGGTGTATGAAAGCTTTTCATTTCTTTCAATTTTTCCAGCGTCTCGATTCCGTCCATCTGAGGCATCATATGATCCAGCAAAATCAGATCAAATACTCTATCCTCCACCATATCCAGACACTGCTGCCCGCTGGAAGCTGTATCAACATCCATTTTATAAGGTTTTAAAAGGCCCTTTGCCACTTTCAGGTTCATCAGATTGTCATCTACGATTAACACAGACGCACCTTCATATTTCTTTCTATAAACAGCCTTTTCTTTTCTATTTCTATGAGGATCCTCTGACAGGGCACTTTCATAACTGGCCTTTTCATCCATAATTTTCTGTGGAACAACAAAGCGGAAGGTGGAACCTTTTCCGTATTCACTTTCCACCGAAATATTACCCTCCATCAGTTTAGCCAGACTCTGGGAAATAGAAAGCCCCAGCCCGGTCCCTTCAATTGCTCTGTTTTTCTTTAATTCCACTCTGGAAAATCTCTTAAAGATTTTTTCCAGATTTTCCGTTTTAATACCCTGACCGGTATCGATAACCTCAAATTCCAGCACCGCATTATTGTCTTCTCTGTGCCAGCCGACTTTCAGGGTTACCGACCCCTCTTTTGTATATTTGATTGCATTACTGAGCAGGTTAAGCAGAACCTGGCGGACTCTTCCCTCATCTCCCCACAGCAGATTTGGAATCGTTGGTTCTATTATTTTACGGAATTCTACTTTGCTTTCCCCCAGCCTGCTTTCCGCGATTGTAATACTATCGTGTATCATTGATGCAAACTGATATTCTGCCGGAACGATTTCCATATCTCCTGCTTCGATTTTCGAAAAGTCCAGAATATCATTTATAATGGAAAGAAGAGCCTCGCTGGAATGCAGCACATCTTCCACATTGTCACGCACCTCTTTGCTCATCTCTTCCCGCAGGGTGATACGAGTTATTCCGATGATGGCATTCATTGGTGTCCTTATTTCATGGGACATATTGGCCAGGAACTCACTTTTCGCTGCATTGGCTTTTTCCGCTTCCATCTTTAACAGCTGCATGCGGATACGCTGCTCTTCCTGGCTTGCCATTTCGTTATCATACAGCCAGTGCTGATATTTCACCACAATACCCAGACAAATAGATGCTGCGATCATACTGGCCAGTATATCTGCCATCACATCCCATTCTGTTCCCAGCTTCTGAACATATTCCGGATGATAAAAGGAAAAGATCACCGTAGCAGAATACACAATGATTTCCAAAATGATCATCGTAAAGCATTTTTTCCCTTTTCCCAGCAGAAAGGTACAGATAATACCCACTGCCATCCAGAAAATCATTCCTCCCTGCAGACCGCCACAGGTCATAAACATGGCAGGAAAAAGAATAAATATCACCGTAACCAGCGCAAAGACCGTTGCCAGCTTCATTTTATGTAACACATTTACAAAAAGGAAGGTTACTGTAAACATGATTCCTGCAGTCCCGATCAGAAGTATATGGGATATGTGTGCTCCAATCAGAACAGATTCAAAAAAAGCAAAAACGCTGATAACCATTCCGCCGATCAAAAGCAGATTGTATGTCATCTGATCAGCATTTTCACTTCCCATCTTTATGAGAATACTTTTTATTTTATTTGGAATATCTATCATTTTTCTAACATTTTTCCTTTTTGCTTCTCGAAAAATTCATTGATTGCCTGAATAATTTCGATAGGTCTCATGCTTTTCAGCAAATATCCTGCAGGTTTCAAAGCCATGACTTCCATAACGCTTTCCCTGTCTCCTCTTCCTGTTAGAAAAATCACTGGAATATCAGCGAATTCCATTTCAGAGCGAATCATCTGCAGCACCTGTTTGCCATCGCAGATCGGCATCTCATAATCCAGAATGATAAGGTCTGGTCTGTTTAAAGAGATGCACTTTATTGCAGCAATACCGGAATCTGCTAATGTTACCTGATATTTATCACTAAGCCACCCTTTCAGATTATGCAGCATAATACTGGAATCATCTACCACCAGCAGTTTTTTCTTCGGAACAGATACTGTAGATGCAATAAACCTCTCAACTTTTTCTGCGATTTCCCTGACATTTACAGGTCTTTCAAATTCTTCCTGTATGATATGCTCCGGTATGATTTCTTTGATCTCATCCAGTTCTTCTCTGGAACCAATGATAAAAATCGGAATATCTCTTTCCAAAATCATGTCCTTCAAATATACCAGAACCTGCTGATCCTGAATCATCGCCATATCTGCATACAATATAACCGCTTTCGCATTCTGATCGATCTTATTGATGGTATCCACATCAGCACTGAAAACATTTACTTTCAAAGAGGTCTCCGACAACCTGTCTTTTAAGGAAATCAAAAGATAATTGGTCTTTGCTCCCACCAAAAGCACTGTGTTCTTTTTTATTTCGTCTCCTAACATTTTCTTTGTCCACCCCGTATCTTAATTACTATAATTATACCATTGTAATTTATACCTTGAAACAACTTCCTCCAACAAATTCCCTGCAAATGGAGTTGTTTGGTAATCTTGTACTGTCAATGCCAAGGAAATAATTCAAAAATCTAAGTAATCTCTTGGCTTCAAAATATTCCGGCTCTCCTTTTTGAATACTGAAAAGCAGCGGCTCGGCATATTGTTTCAGCACTGCCAGTTCATACATCAATACCGAATTGAACATCACATCTGCCTCTTCCTGGAATGGGAAGATATTTTCTTCTTCTCCCTTTCTCACGGAGCCCCACATCTGCAGAGTACGTTTTGCAGATGCTCCTCTGGTTCTGGCATCCCGCACCATACGTCTCAGCAGTCTTCCATCCGTAGTTGGAATCCGGTTGTGATCATCGATATTCAGGCTGGTAAGTGCACTGATATAAATCTTAAACTTACTCTCTTCCGGCAAAGCATGGGACATCTTTGGATTCAGTCCATGAATTCCTTCAATAACCAGTACATCATCTTCACTTAAGTGTTTTACGTTTCCGTCATATTCTCTTTTACCAATCTTAAAATTGAAGCTTGGGATTTCCACTGTCTCGCCATTTAATAATTTTAACATATCCCTGTTAAAACCTTCTACATCAATGGCGCCCAGACATTCAAAATTGTAATCTCCCTTTTCATCCCTCGGCGTAAGTTCCCTGTCCACAAAATAGTCATCCAGACTAATTAAATGGGGTTTTTTCCCCAGAGATTTCAGCTGAATGGACAATCGGTTAGCAAAGGATGTTTTACCGGAAGACGATGGTCCTGCGATCATAATGAACTTGACATGCTCACGACTTACGATTTCTTTGGCGATCTCTCCTATTTTTCTTTCCTGCTCTGCTTCCTGTAACATAATAATATCATATATTTCACCGGAACAAATACAATTATTCAAATCGCCCACTGTCTCGATTCCGAATCTCTGTGTCCAGACAGCAGTTTCCTTCAGTACATGGAACAACTTTTCACGCGGTACGAAAGGCGGCAGTACATGTGGATTTTTCCGCTCCGGCATAAGAAGCATGAATCCTTCATCATAAGGAATTACCTGGAAAGACTTAGCGTATCCGGTATCAGGAAGCATGTATCCATAGTAATAATCCAGATAGCCATCCAGGTTATACAGATTGACACTGGAACTTCTGCGGTAACGGAACAGTTTCACCTTATCCTGCATGCCATTTTCTTCCATGAGCTGTATGGCTTCATCCATGGGATAGGATTTCTTTTTAATCGGCATTTTCTGCTCTACCAGTTCCTCCATGCGCTTTTGTATCGCATTCACCAGTTCGTCGGTGATTTCAAAATCACCTCTTTTCGAGCAATAATAACCATGCCCGATGGCAAATTCTATTTTCAGTCCTTTACATACTTCTTTCCCGATTACTTCCGTAGCGGCTTTCAAAAAGATCATGGTAACCGTACGGACATAGGCTTTGTGCCCAATCGTATCGGTATAGGTAAGGAAGGAAATTTCCTGATCCCCAAAGGCTTTTTTATGAAGTTCCCGTATTTTGCCATTGGCAACCACCAGCGCAATGGTGTTCTGATATGCCTCCTGATAATCTGAAGCAATCACTTCATAGGTTATTCCGTCCTGATATTCTCTGATTTCTTCTCCAATTTTAACCTTCATCTTTTCCCCCATCATTTACAAAATCCAGAAAGGATTCTGCTCCGGTGCTGCATAAACCTGTATGCCCGGCAGTTTTCTTTTACAATATTCTTCCATATAGGGCACAAAAATTTTTTCCAGTCCATAATGCCCTGCATCAATGATAGAAAGCCCTCTCTCTACTGCATCAATGCCCTCATGGTGATCAATATCACCTGTTATTAATACATCCGCTCCCATTGCAATGGCATCTTCAATACAGCTTTTTCCGGAACCCGGACAAACTGCTGCCATGATTACCGTATCCGTAGGATTTCCAAACACCTTTACATGTTCAATCCGGCAGCTGCTCTTAATATATTGTGCGCATTCCGCCAGGTTCATGGCATGTGGAAGTACCCCGATTCTTCCGATTCCTTCTTTGGAAATGTCATCTTCATAGGTAACCGATAAAACTTTGCGGTCCTGAAGGGAAAGCTCATCTGCTACAGCATCTGCCATTCCCATCACATCAAAATTGGTATGCATGGCATAATAGCATATCTGATGCTCCGCCAGACGCAATATCCGGTCTCCGATAAAATCATTTCCCTGAACACTTTTGATAGGCTTAAAGATCATGGGATGATGGGTCAAAAGCATATCTGCACCTGCTGCAATTGCCCCGTCAATTACCTCACTGGTAGCATCCAGTGCAATGTAAATCGTTCTGACCTCTTTCTCGCCTCTGCCACACAAAAGTCCCACGTTATCCCAGGGCTCTGCAAAGGATCTGGGTGAAACCTCTTCCAGACATTCTATGATTTCCTGACATTTCATATTTCTTTCCTCATCTCAAATGTAGATACCGCTTTTTCCTGATGCATGCTTTCTGCTACATATGTCTTTTCATGCATTTTCCAACAGTTCCATGGTATAGCGTATTCTTTCAAGTTCCTGCAATACCTGCTTACTTCTCTCAGGATGTTCCTTCACCTGCTCTAATATATTTCTCTGGTGCTTTTCCCAGAACTGCAGGTAGGATTTTAAAACTTCATGGCGTTTTCGGATCAGGCATGGGCCAAAATGGTCTTCTGCTTCCTGTCTGGCGGCTTCCTTTTGGTTTTTCTCCCTCTCGGCTGTCATTTTCAGCTTTTCCTCTGGTCTTTCCAGTGTCAGCCCCAGACATTTCCGATTCTTTTCCAGCTCAATAAAAAGAATCGGATAGTATTTTCCATCCTCCAGCACCATATCTTCATCGGTAATGAAAAACCCCTGCTGCCTCAACCATTTCCGTACAAAAGCGAGCTCTGACTGGGGCTGCAATACCAGATAGGACATTTTCCGTACCTTGTCCAGACTGTCTGATAAGATTTTCACCACCAATCGTCCGCCCATTCCTGCGATAATGGCACCATCTATAGAATCCTCTGCTTCCTCCGGTTTTATGGCACTCAGTCCATCGGAAAGTCTCGTCGGTATGTAATCCTCCAGCCCATATTCCTGAATATGTTCACGGGCACGCTGAAGTGGTCCTGCTTTCACATCCATGGCAATCACCTTTGGACATATCTTCTGCTGTACCAGATAGATAGATACAAAACCATGATCGCATCCCACATCACAGGCAACGGTGTTTTTCGGCACATAAGCTGCTACCGCCTGCATTCTTTTTGATAATTCAACCATAGCAATTATAATAGTAATCCTTAATATTGATCCTTGATAATAATCCTTAATTACAATTCTAAATAGTGGCCCTTAATCCAGATAGTCCTTCAGCTTGCGGCTTCTGGACGGATGTCTCAGTTTGCGAAGTGCCTTCGCC
>JBJENT010000238.1:0-7040 GCA_051880335.1 Lachnospiraceae bacterium | reverse complement strand
TAACCGCTTTGGTTTTTCGTCCCTGGGTCGCATCAATCACTGTGCCATTTTCTTTTGCTCCCTGAACCATTCTTTTAATGGGGGCCGAATCCGGACTGACAATGGCTACGATCTTTTCCGCATTAATGATATTTCCAAATCCGATATGAATCAATTTGTCCATGATGCCATGCCTTCTTATTCGATGTTCTGAATCTGCTCTCTTACTTTTTCAATTTCATTTTTTAATTCGATTGCCCGGCTTGAAATCTCCAGATCGTTGGCCTTGGAAAGTGTGGTATTGGCTTCTCTGTTCATTTCCTGTGCAATGAAATCAAGTTTGCGCCCAATGCTACCGCCGGCAAGAAGAGTGTTCTTCATGGTTTCGATATGGCTGCGCAGTCTGACAAGTTCTTCATCCACACATACTTTATCCGCAAAAATCGTTACCTCTGTCAAAAGTCTGTTTTCATCCACCTGAGCATCCCCAAGCAGTTCTTTTACTTTCTGTTCCAGCTTTTCACGATACTCTTTTACAAGCTTCGGTGATCTTTCCGTGATAAAATCAACATGCTCCAGCATGCCATCCAGCTTTTCCGTTAAATCAGACAAAAGATGTTCTCCCTCTACGATTCTGGTCTGAACAAAGCCTTCTGCTGCACCACGGATTGCTTTCTGCAAATCTTTCCATAACTCTTCTTCATCGATATTCTGTTCTTCCATTACCAGTACTTCCGGATATCTGGAAAGCGTGGAAACCCGGATATCATCATCCAGTCCGAAATCCGATGCCATCTGTCTCAAATACTTTAAGTATTCCGCCGCTAATGCGCTGTTATACTTTAAGCTTCCACTTTCTTCACTAAAATCCTCGTAAGATATGAAAACATCTACCTTACCTCTTGAGATATAGTTTTTCAGTTCTGTTCTGATCGCACTTTCAAAAAAATTCAGTTTTTTAGGCATCTTGATATTGATATCAAGATATCTGTGGTTGACAGACTTCATCTCTACCGTAAATTTACGATTGCCTTCCGCTACTTCACATCTGCCAAAACCGGTCATACTTTTTATCATGTTGTCTTCCTAACCTTTATCCGAAAACGTGCTTTTGCACAATAGCAATAATCCTATCTATTATAGAATAAGCCAATCTTTGCGTCAAGGATTTCCAGACAAAGATTGGCTTATTATGCAACATAGTTTATATTGGCACCCGCATATTTTAATGCATCCTGGGCTTTTCGCTCCTGCTGGTAAGGATTGCTTTCATTTGGATACTCAATCCTGGTATGGGTAGTACCGCCGGATACATATACTCTTCCGCATTCCGGGCAGGTAGCGGTATGAATAGTTACCGATGCATTTACTACTTTTCCGCCATCTTTTGCCGCTTTGCTGTAGGCATTTGCCACGTGCTCTGCCTCATGGGCACGCACTCTGGATGCGGCACTCTCCGGAGAAATGTGCTGTGCGGATTTAAAAGAGACATTTTCATCCGATCCATCCTGGTATTTCCGTTCTTTACAGGTCTCACATTCTTCCGGTGTAGATCTTCTTCCCGGTTTTTTTACTTTGTCCGGGTCAGTCGGCACCTGAGTACCCTTGGCTGCTTCCGGATCCTTAGCCTTGGAAGTTCCTTTTACTGTCCCGGGACCAGTCAATGGAAAGGCACCTTTGGCGGCCTCCGGATCCGTCATGGAAGAAGCTCTGTTTCCAAATCTGGGATCTGCATAGGTTGCGTTTCCCTGATACTGCACCGGACGATAATATGCATATGCGTCATAATTGCTGCCGATTACCATAGGCTTCTCCTTTCCGAACATGTAACTGTTTGTAATGCATGTTCACTACTTATAGCATTAGATGTTAATAACATTATACAAAAATATTTATTTATCCACAACCCACACTTTTTCCTGTAGCAATGATTTTTGCTTTTTTTTAACTACGGTGTTATGATTGGTACGAATTAAAAAAGTATTATTTCAGGGAGTTTTTTTATGGCATTTGATGGTGTTACCGTTGCCGGTATCGTAAAAGAATGTAATGACCTTCTCACCGGCAGCCGAATCAGTAAAATCGCACAACCGGAGGCAGATGAACTGCTGCTTACCTTAAAAGCACCCACCGGACAGTACCGGCTGCTTTTATCCGCAGGGGCATCCCTTCCTCTTATCTATTTGACAGATCAGAATAAGCCCAGCCCGATGACAGCACCAAATTTCTGTATGCTGCTCAGAAAGCATATACAGAATGGCCGGATCATCTCCATCACCCAGCCTGGGTTAGAGCGAATCATGCAGATCCATATTGAGCATCTGAATGAACTGGGCGATTTATGTCAAAAAACATTAATCATTGAGGTCATGGGAAAGCATAGTAATATCATCTTTTGTGACGATTCCGGTATGATCATAGACAGTATCAAGCATATATCCGGTATGGTCAGTTCCGTCCGTGAAGTCCTTCCCGGAAGAGAATATTTTATTCCGAAAACTACAGAGAAATCAGATCCCATGGAATTTATGATTTCTCCTGATCCGGTTATTTTCGGTAATACTGTATTTTGTAAGGCCATGCCCTTATATAAAGCCATTTATTCTGCTTTTACCGGCATATCTCCTCTACTGGCACAGGAACTCTGCTTCCGCAGCGGTCTGGACAGTGACCGCTCAGCCCTTAGTTATAGAGAGGAGTCACCGGAGGCGGTAACCAAATTGTATCAGGTCTTCTGCAATCTCTTTTCCGAGGTAAAAGAAGGAAAATTTTCTCCTGCTATCGTTTATGAAAATGAAGTACCTGTTGATTTTGCTGCAGTAAAGCTCACCATGTATGGGGAAAAATCCAGCAAAGCTTTTCCCTCCGTTTCTGCCCTTCTGGAAACCTATTATGCTGAGAAAAACGCTTATACCAGAATCCGGCAGAAATCTGCGGATCTGCGTAAAATCGTCCAGACCACACTGGAACGTACCGTAAAAAAATATGATCTCCAGCGTCAGCAGATCAAGGACACAGAAAAACGGGAAAAATATAAAGTTTACGGAGAACTGCTCCACACCTATGGTTATCAGGCGGCTCCCGGAGCAAAATCCATCGAAGTCGAAAACTATTACACCGGTCAGATGCTTACCATTCCACTTGACCCAATCATGACTGCATCTGAAAATGCAAAGCGGTACTTTGACAAATACAGCAAGTTGAAAAGAACTTATGAGACCCTATCTACTCTTACGATAGAAGTCAAAGAAGAAATCGATCACCTGGAGTCCATCATGAATGCTCTGGATATCGCAGAAGCAGAGTCTGATCTGACTGAAATCAAGGAAGAACTTATCGCCTCCGGCTATGTAAAACGAAAAGGCGGGGGAAAACGTGAAAAAATCACCAGTAAACCATTCCACTATATCAGCCAGGATGGATTTCACATTTACGTAGGAAAAAACAATTACCAGAATGATGCTCTGACCTTCAAGTTTGCTACCGGAAACGACTGGTGGTTCCATGCCAAAGGCATCCCCGGTTCCCATGTCGTTGTCCGTACCAATGGGGAGGAACTCCCGGATACTACCTTTGAAGATGCTGCCAGATTAGCTGCCTATTATTCCAAAGGCAGGGAGCAGGAAAAGGTGGAAATCGATTATATCCAGAAAAAACATGTAAAAAAACCCGGCGGGGCAAAACCGGGCTTTGTGGTATACTATACCAATTATTCTATGATGATAGATTCCAATATATCAAAGATTAAGCAGGTTCACGATTGATATGAAAACACAAGTTTCAAAAGTTCATTCTATTGATATGACAAGCGGAAGTATTTTACCCAAACTGCTATTATTCACCCTTCCGCTGATGTTTTCCAGTATTCTGCAGCTTTTATTCAATGCTGCAGATATTGTTGTGGTTGGAAGATTTTGCGGAGAAGAATCTCTGGCTGCTGTAGGCTCTACTTCTTCTCTGATCAATCTGCTTACCAACCTTTTCATTGGGCTTTCTGTCGGAACCAACGTACTGACTGCCCATTTTTTCGGTTCCAAAGAAAAAGACAAGCTGCATGACGCTATCCATACCTCTATCGCCATCAGCCTGATCAGTGGGGTTCTCCTTACCATCGTAGGAGTTTGCTTTACAGGAACCATTCTGGAATGGATGTCCACTCCACCGGAAGTGCTTCCTCTTGCCACCCTGTATCTTCGTATTTATTTCCTGGGAATGGTTGCCACCATGCTGTATAACTTCTGCAGTGCCATTCTCCGGGCAGTTGGCGATACCCAAAGACCCTTATACTATCTGCTTTTTTCCGGTTGCATTAATGTGCTGTTAAATCTGATTTTTGTGATTTACTTTCATATGAATGTGGCCGGTGTTGGGCTGGCAACTGTTCTGTCCCAATGTATTTCCGCCTTTTTGGTGCTTCGATGCCTGATGCTGGAACAGGAAGACTACCGAATCACTCTTTCTCACATCTGTGTCAAAAAAGAATATGTGAAACGGATTCTAAGAATCGGTCTTCCGGCCGGTTTGCAGGGCACTGTTTTTTCCCTGTCCAACGTAGTCATCCAGTCCTCCATCAACTCTTTTGGTTCTGTTGTCATGGCCGGAAGTGCTGCCTCCGGAAACATTGAAGGATTTGTCTACGTATCCATGAATGCATTCCACCAGGCTGCCATCTCCTTTGTCAGCCAGAATATGGGGGCCGGCAAATGGAAACGAATGACCAGAATTGCCATCTGGTGTCTGATCTGCGTCACCATAACCGGACTCGTTCTCGGACTTTCCACAGTCTTTTTCGGTCCTATGCTTCTTGGCATATACTCTCCCAAAGCAAATGTCATAGAAGCCGGTATGGTTCGTCTTACCATTGTGTGCGGAACCTATTTTCTCTGTGGCATCATGGATGTCATGGCTGGCGTTATGCGTGGCTACGGTTATTCGGTAATGCCTATGCTCGTATCATTGATCGGTGCCTGTGGGCTGAGGCTTTTCTGGATCTTTACCTTTTTCAAACTGCCGGTATTTCATACGCCCCAAATGCTGTATATGACCTATCCGGTATCCTGGATTCTTACCGCATCGGTTCATATCATATGTTATTTCTGCATCAAACGACGATTTCCGAAGGAAGACTCCAACATATAATTTCTGAAAAAGCTTCAAAAGTTTCAAAAATCCCGGGACAATATCCCGGGATTTTTTCTTCCTTGCAATTACATCAAATGCAGTTTTTTCGCGGCGCGGATAAGTTTTGTTCCACTTGGAACTGCCTTCATCTCCGCCTCCGTAACGGCTCCAAACTTAATGATCAATACAAAATAAACTAAAATCGCAACAACCATGGCCGGCATAAGCGCAATGCGGCTGTCCATAAAGTGATCGCAAAGGGCAAATACCAACCATGCGATCACGCCCATACATACCGCTGCCAAAAACGGTTTCAGGAAAACCACTTTCATATCTTCCTGATAATGCAGGTATTTTCTTACTGCTCTGGCATTTAACACACACATCAGAAGACTGTATGTGGCACTTGCAATAACAAGCGCATACAGATTTAAATCCGTGAAAACCAAAAGAACTGCCAGGACAACAACCTGTGCAACCAGTGCTGTTGCTGCATGATATACCGGAATACTTACCTTTCCGATTCCCTGCAGTACTGCATTGGTTAAGGTTGACAAGCTATAGAACACAACGGTTATAGCCAAAGCTCTCAGAAGGGATGCCGCCATATCCAGAGAAGCTTTTTGTGGGAACAAAAGCTGCATGATCGCTCTGGCAAGGACAAACAATCCCACTGCCGACGGAATGGATATCATCATCGTCACTTTTTCTGCCAGATCCACTTTTTTCTTTGTCAGTTCGATATTTCCCTTGGCAAAGGCTGCAGAAATGCCGGGAATCAGTGCTGCCGCCATGGCAGAACTGAAGGCAATCGGTATATTGGTGATCACCACCGATTTTCCGGAAAAGATACCATACATGGTAGCTGCTTCATCCTGGGCAAAATGTTTGATCTGCATACATATTTTACTGTATATTGTCTGATTCATGGAAGTACTGAGATTATAAATGAAAGTACTCAAAATAAAGGGAGTTACCACCAGCAGAAGCACTTTAAAAAGCTGTCCGTAGCTGTCCTCTTTTCCGCTTTCATCTGCCTCTACCTCAGCAAGAATGTTTTTTCTTTTTCTCAGATAGATCGCCAGCATAAAAATCAGAGCGATCAGTACCCCGCTTCCGGTACCAAGTGCACTTCCGGAGGCTCCCCGAACCGCCTTTAATGTCTTATCACCATCTCCCAGATTCCTCACCAGAAGCCAAGCGGCTCCTATACTGACACAGGCATTTAAGATCTGTTCCAATACCTGGGATGCAGAGGTAGGCACCATGGTCCTGTGGGCCTGAAAATACCCTCTCAGAACTCCCAGAAGACCTGATAAAAAAATCGTTGGAGCAAAGATCCGAAGCACCGGCACCGCATTTTCCACTACCAGATAAGGTGCTGCAAAATAGGCAAACAGGCTGGCTGCTCCACCCACTACTACCACATATAAAATGGCACACTTAAAAATCCTGTGTGCGTTCCGATATTCTCCAAATGCAATTCGCTGTGCCATGACTTTTGCAATGGCAGATGGGATACTATAGGATGAGATCAATAAGATAATGGTATAGATATTATAGGCAAAGCTGTAATATCCGTTTCCCTCATCGCCGATAATGCTGGTCAGTGGGCTTCGGTATAATAAGCCGATGATTCGGACCACGATGCCCGCCATTGCCAGAATTCCCGCCTGTGCAACAAAATTGTCTTTCTTTTTTTGAACCTGTGACATATCAATTCCTAATCATTCTTATTTTGTAAATCGTATCATTTCCAAGCAGCGCTTCACAATGCTTGTTTTTAACATATATTATATACTATCACGCCTGTTTGATTATAAATAACTGCATTTTAATTGTCAATTCTGCCCCTAATATGAAGGCGGTTTCCGTCCCACAAAAGAAGGCGGTTTGAAATACATTCAAACCGCCTTTGGCTTTTACCAAAATCAATATAG
>JBJENT010000237.1:0-7085 GCA_051880335.1 Lachnospiraceae bacterium | reverse complement strand
TGGCTTCTTACTTCCCTCTATCTGGAAATCTGCATCCAGTGTCCAGTACTCCTCCGGAATAAAGGAATTAATCTCTTCTTCCCGATCTGCAATCAGACGTAAGGTAACGGACTGTACCCGTCCGGCGCTTAAGCCTCTTTTTACTTTTGCCCAGAGAAGCGGTGAAATCCGATACCCCACCATTCGGTCAAGGACACGTCTTGCCTGCTGGGCATCCACCAGATCCATATTGATTTCCCGTGGATTTTTTAAAGATTCTTTTACTGCATTTTTGGTAATCTCATTAAAGGTAATACGATAAACCTTTTTATTTTCCAGTTTAAGTGCATGGTACAAATGCCAGGAAATTGCTTCCCCTTCGCGGTCAGGGTCCGTCGCAAGATATATTTTCTCTGCTTTTTTCACTTCTTTTCGAAGATTTGCAAGAATATCGCCTTTTCCCCTGATGGTGATATATTTTGGCTCATAATCATGCTCTACATCAATACCCAGCTGGCTCTTTGGCAGATCCCGGACATGTCCATTGCTGGCAGCCACTTCATAATTAGAACCCAGAAATTTTTTGATTGTTTTTACTTTCGCAGGTGATTCCACGATTACTAAATACTTCGCCATGTAACCCTATTTCCTCTTTTACTGTTATTTTCAAGTATCACTATACCGTCGTTTTCTGATATTGCTCTATTATCGATTCCTGATATCGCTCTATCATTGTTTTCTAATATCACTCTATCGTTGCTTCAAAATATAATCGTCACCAAATATACACTATATTTTTTTCAGATGCAAGAAATTTTTTATTTTTTTCGAAACATCCCTATTTCCAGCTGCTCAGCAACCCCTTTTATACATAGGCCTGTCAAAAGCTCCATGGTTTCCCTAATTTTCCCTTCCAAACCACATTTTTCCATGTTTTGAATTCGCTTTTTGAAATCAAAATGGATATCATCGAGGCTTTTCGGGCAGATATCCAGAACATCGTAAAGGATTTCTTCTGTCTGGGACAATCCGGCTTTCTTTAACCTTTCCCGGCTTTTATCTGTCTCTTCCTTTATGGAAGCTCGTTCCATTATGGATGTTTCGTTCTTTGCTGATGTCTCGTTCTTTGCGGATATCCCACTCTTTATGGATGTCTCGCTCTTTATGGATGTCTCGCTCTTTATGGATGTCTCGCTCCTTACGAATGACTGGTTCTTTCTCGGTATTTCTTCATAATATAATACTTCCAGAATATCCTCCGGGGACAATGCTGCACCGGCCCCCTGTTTCATCAGCCTAAGGCATCCTCTGCTCAGGGCATCTGTTATCCTTCCTGGAACCACATAAACTTCCTTTCCCTGTTCCAGGGCCATATCCACTGTAATAAAAGTACCGCTTTTCTCTTTAGCCTCGATCACCAAAACCAGATCAGCAAGTCCGCTGATGATTCGGTTGCGGGGTGGAAAAAGCTGAGGTTTTGGCATGGTTCCCGGATGATATTCCGATAAAACGCCACCCTGATCCAACAGCCTTTCATAAAGTCCCATATTGCTTTTGGGATAACAGATATCCACTCCACATCCCAGTACTGCAAAGCTTTTCCCATCTACATGTAAAGCAGCTTCCTGACTGATACCATCAATCCCCATTGCCATGCCACTGATAATCTGTATGCCTTTTTCTCCCAGTTTAGAACCAAACCAGGAAGCAACCTGTCTTCCGTATTCGGAACACATTCTTGCACCGATGATGGCCACTGCCGGGCAGTTATTTTCCGGCAGTTTTCCCTTGTAATACAAAACTGCCGGAGCATCTACCAGATAAGACAGTCTCTCCGGATAATCTTTCATTCCATAACCTGTAAAATGTATCTTCTGCTTCTTTAAGCTTTCATATTCTGCCAATATATCCCATGCATCTTTGGTGCGCATAATATTCTCTGCAGTTTTTTCATCTGCATAAGCAGAAAGCTGTTTCATGGATGCCTGATATATCTCCCTGGCATTTCCCATCCTGGCATACAATTCCCTTCCCTTTTTTCCATTCATTCCGGGAACATTATAAAACCAGTATGCATACTTTTTTTCTTCATTCTCCTGCATGGAAGCCCATCTCCTTTCTTCCCGGTGCCTTTCGATAACACACTGCTTCGGCCAGATGACGAGACAGTATTTTCTCACTTTGATCCAGATCTGCAATGGTTCTGGCCACCTTCAGCATCTTGTAATAGGCTCTGGCGCTCAAATCTGCAGTTTTACATATTTTTTCCAGCAGCTTTTTCCCTTCGGAATCCAGTTCACAGAATTGCCTGATCTGGGGAATTCTCATTTCAGAATTAAAAGAAAGATCGGTTCCCTGAAACCGCTTCTCCTGAATCTCCCGGGCTTTTAAAATTCTGTCGGCCATATCCTGACTGCTCTCCCCAAACCCGCCTTTTTCCAGTTTCGTAACATCCATTTTTTTGACCGTTGCGACCAGATCCATCCGGTCTAAAATCGGTCCGGAAATTCTCCCCTGATATCGTGCAATCTGAGGAGCGGTGCAGCTGCAAAGGTTCGGATCCGGATAGTATCCGCAGGGACAGGGATTCATCGCTGCCACAACGAGAAAATCTGCCGGATAGGTCACTGTTCCGTTTTGTCTTGCTATCTGTACTTTTTTATCTTCCAGAGGCTGCCGCAGAATCTCAATGGTATCTCTTTTAAATTCTGTCAATTCATCTAAAAACATAACGCCTCTGTGGGCCCGGCTGATCACTCCCGGTCTTGGAACACTGCCTCCTCCGGCAAGGGCTGATGGCGTGATGGTATGATGTGGTGCCAGAAAAGGTCTTTCTGTAATGAGGGACTGCCCCTTTTTCAATAGTCCTGCCACACTGTAAATCGCAGAAACTTCCAAACTTTCTTTTTTGCTCATGGGTGGCATAATGGTGGGCATTCTCCGTGCGATCATGGTCTTTCCGCTTCCCGGCGGTCCCACCATGAGCAGATGATGAAATCCTGCTGCTGAAATTTCCGCTGCCCGGCGTACCATTTCCTGCCCCTGTACTTCCCGGAAATCATCCTGTAGTTTTCTGGACACAAATAAGTCGTCCATATCAATTTTTTCCGGAGAAAGACCGGAATTTTCCGGATTTTTCAGAAAATCTACTACTTCCAGGATATGTGCCGCCCCATATACCTCCATACCTTCCACCACAGCACCTTCTGCTACATTTTCTTTTGGCACCATACACTTGCGTATTCCTCTTTTTTTCATCTCAAGCACCATCGGAAGCACACCGGGAACCGGTCGTAGTTCTCCTCCCAACCCCATTTCACCCACATAAAAGAACTCATCCACAAGAGGCTCTTTCAAACAGCCAAGGGATTTCAAAATACCTATGGCAATGGGAAGATCGTAGGCAGTTCCTTCTTTGCGTATGTCTGCCGGTGAAAGGTTTACCGTTATCTTCACTGCCGGCAGCGGATATCCTGCGTTTTTCAAAGAAACTTTTACCCGTTCCTTTGCTTCCCTTACTTCACTGCCCAGAAAGCCGACCATCTCAAATCCGGGCAAGCCATTCGAAATATCTACTTCTACCTGCACCGGATAACAATAAATCCCCCGGAGTCCTCCGGATAAAACTGTACTAACCATAAAACCTCCAATCTACATGCAGGTTTTGTTACAAAATTTGAAAAAATAACATATGAAAACGTAATAGAAAATGAAATTAGAACAGAATAAATATATTGGGGATATGAAATATAACGAAAAATTGAAATAAATAAAAATTGAAAAGAAATTGAAATATAGAAATATTGAATAATCGAAAGATCGATTGAAGACATTATAGTCGCATTGCTTTTTCATTGCAATACTTTCTTCTATGTTTTTCAGTTTTCAAGGCACCAAAAAGGGGGCTGGCGCTCCATAGATGATTTATCTATTTTGCAACAAGCCCCTTCATTACTATTACATTTTACTGCAGTTTCATACTCATAGTATCCGGTTCGGAAGCAAACTGAATCGCCATTTCTTTCCCGATCACGCCATCTGTATAAAGCTGTAGGATAGCTTCATCCATGGTTATCATTCCCTGTTTCCGGTTGGTCTGCATAACAGAAATCAGCTGATGCGATTTGCTCTCACGGATCATATTTCTGACTGCATAATTGGCATGCAGTACTTCAAATGCTGCAACCCTTCCCTGTCCATCTGCTCTTGGAATCAGCTGCTGGGAAATAACAGCTTCCAATACATTGGCAAACTGTACCCGGATCTGCTGCTGCTGATGTGGCGGGAATACATCGATGATACGATCCACCGTACTGGCAGCACCAAGGGTATGTAAGGTGGATAGAACAAGATGACCTGTTTCAGCTGCTGTGATTGCCACGCTGATGGTCTCAAAGTCTCTCATTTCTCCTACCAAGATCACATCCGGGTCTTCACGGAGAGCTGCTCTTAAAGCATTTGCATAGGACTCCGTATCCAGTCCGATCTCTCTCTGGTTTACCATACTCTTATCATGTCTGTGAAGATATTCAATCGGATCCTCCAATGTGATCACATGGGCTTCCCTGTTTTTATTAATGGTATCAATCAAAGCAGCAAGGGTAGTGGATTTTCCGCTTCCGGTTGGTCCTGTGACCAGAATCAATCCTCGTTTTCTTGTGTAAAGATCTACCACCGATTCCGGAATCCCCAGTTCTTTAACATCCGGCACTCTGGTTCCAACCAGTCGAAGTGCCAGCGCAACCGTACCTCTCTGCTTAAATGCATTGACACGAAAACGCCCCAGCTCCGGAATAGAGAAAGACATATCGTACTCTCCCCTCTCCTCAAATTTTTCCCGCTGGGTCTCGTTCATGATTTCCAGAACTGCCTGCAGTGTATCTGCAGGAGCCATACGCGGATAATTCATGGCGATCAGTTTTCCATTCACTCTCATTTTCGGCGGTATACCAACGGTAAGATGAACGTCGGATGCGCCTGCTTCTTTTGCTGTTCTTAACAATTCTTCTACTGTAAACATAACTTACCTCTTCCCCTTTGTAACTTGTGACTTTTCTACTTTGCAAATTCTTTTCTCAGCTTCTCCAACGCTCTTTTTTCCATTCTGGATACATAGCTTCTGGATATTCCGAGTTTTTCTCCGATTTCACGTTGTGTGAGCTCATATCCGGTCCTCAGGCCATAGCGGTATGCAATAATATCTCTTTCCCTTTCGGACAGGACCTTATAAAATATATCTCTAAGTTTTTGCAAATCTTCTCTTATTTGCAGGCTTTCTACCACATCCAGCTGATCATATACCAGAATATCCAAAAGCCTTACTTCATTTCCTTCTTTGTCTGTTCCGATTGGTTCATACAAAGACACTTCTCGGGAAAACTTTTTGCGGCTGCGAAACAGCATCAGCACTTCATTTTCAATACATTTTGCTGCATAGGTAGCAAGTCTGCTTCCTTTGTCCGGCATATAACTCTTGACTGCCTTGATCAGACCAATCGTTCCATAAGAAATGAGGTCCTCCATGTCCTCTGAAACATTCTGATATTTTTTCATCACATGAGCTACCAGACGCATGTTTCTTTCGACCAGTATATCTAAAGCTTCCTTCGACTCCCTCTCTGTTCCATTTCGATACAGATCAAGATAATGGATTTCTTCTTCCGATGACAAGGGCTGACTAAACGACTTCAAAGAAAGCCTCCAAAAACCATTTCTATATCATATGATTTCAGGCTTTTCCAAAGTGCCTTTCCACAAAAAACAGGAATGTTTTTTCTATCTTTTCCCCCTGCATATAGATGTACTTATTCTACCTTAGCCAGTCATTTTTTTCAATATGGCAGTGGACAAGGCTGCCAGATTTCTTGCGGGAAATCGTAGCAATCCAGCACCCACTCGCAAAATGCAGCTTCACTGCTTTCCTTCTGCTCATGTGGTTATCTTGCCATATAAAATAGTTACAAAAAATCCGCCAGTATCACATTGCTGACATCGATTCCGGCATCTGTAAATCGTATACGTTGATCAGATACTTCTAAAAGTCCCAGTTTTTGATAATGTTCCAATACCTCTCCATACATCTGAAAAACAGAAACAGAAAAATTCTTTTCAAACTCCTCCGGTGATACCCCGGACATCATGCGAAGCCCAAGCATCATAAATTCTTCCATCTGCTCTTTTTTTGTTAAACGACATTTTTCCGGCTGTAAAATTGGTGTTGCCTCCCCATATTTATTGAGATACTCTTCCAGATGCTCGGTCTGCTTCCATCTGGTCTCATCTACCATGGATGAAGCCCCCAGACCAAGTCCCAGATAGTTTCCTCTTTTCCAGTAGACCAGATTATGTCTGCACTCTTTCTCGGCTTTTGCATAGTTTGATATCTCATACCGCTCATAACCATGACCTGCGAGAATACGTTTTGTTGCTTCGTACATGGCTCTCTCTTCATCCTCCGATGGAAGAAGTCCCATTCTGTCAACGCCATCCCGGTCACGCTGCAGATCCGCCTGATGATAGGTTTCATAAAATGGTGTTCCTTTTTCAATGATCAGGCTGTAAGCTGAAATATGCTCCGGTGAAAGGCTTTGCACTTTTTCCAGGGTATCCAGATAGGTTTCCAGAGTCTGTCCCGGAAGTGCCGACATCAGATCCACATTGATGTTATCAAATCCTGCCTCTCTGGCTGCCCTAAAAACATCCAGAAATGTTTCATAGGTATGAATCCTTCCCAGTTTTTTTAGTTCCTCTTCCTGAGCCGACTGAAGCCCAATGCTGATCCGGTTAAATCCGGCCCGGTGAAGTCTTTTCAGATCCTCCGGCGTAACCGTTCCCGGATTACACTCCAGTGAAATTTCTTTTGCATCCCAGAGAAAGTTTTCTTTAAGTTTACATAATATTTTTTCGAGTTGGGATACCTTCAAAACGGTGGGGGTACCACCACCAAAAAAGACAGTTTCCACCGGATAATCCCGATAAAAAACTGCCTCCTGTTCTATTTCCCGAAGAAGCGCTTCCACATAACGACTGCGCACCTCTTCCGTAGCCGGAGCAGATAAAAAATCACAATAGGCACATTTCTGAACACAAAAAGGAATGTGAATATA
>JBJENT010000236.1:0-7131 GCA_051880335.1 Lachnospiraceae bacterium | reverse complement strand
TTATTGGTAGTAATCGTGACAGACGGTATAAGAAGAAATAATACTTTATTTCTATTCGCAATAATTTGCTTTATAAATAAGTCGTGGAAAGATTCATATAATGAAGTTATTTAATGGTTTTGATGGAAGGAGACAAATGTGTTTCATATTATAGATGAACATTTTTTTATGCCATTGGCATCTCCAAATAAGGCGGTATATTGGGAATGTATTTGTAAGTTGTTTTCCGTCATGGATCATCAGCTTTCTTTTGGTGTGGAAAGAGATGTTCTGGTAGAAGAGTTACAATACTATTTTGAAGCATCACAGGCAACAGATATTGTAGGGGAAGATGTGGAAGGAAAATCTGCAAGGGACAAAGCAAACTGGATGATTCGAAAACTGGAAAATTATGGATGGATTGACATTGAAACAGATAAAAGCTATGTACAAAGAGTTAATTTTAAGGAATATGCAGTCAAGGTAATAAGGACGCTCCTTGAAATTGCGGAAGGGAAACAGATTGAATATCAAGGATATATTTATACGATATACAGCCTGGTACGAGGAACGACAGACAATCCGGGTATTGTCCTTTTATCAATAGTTGAAAATACGGATATGCTGATTACCGGTTTGAAAAACCTAAGTTCCAGCATTAAACATTACATAGATGAATTGACCAAATATAAAACACCGGCTGAGATTATGAGTGTTCTTTTCAATGATTATATTGAGAATATCGTGGACAAGGCTTATCATCGGTTACTTACCTCGGATAATGTTTCAAAATTTCGTCCGGAGATTATAGAAAGATTGGAGAGTAAAAGCCGGAGTAAGTCTTATGTGGATAAAGCGAGCGAAGAACTGGCGGGCATTCGGGAAATTTCGAAGGATGAGGCAGAGGAACTGGTCTACCACTATATTCATCAGGTAATAGATGCCTTTCAGAATATGGATGAGATTCTGTCAGAGATTAATCGCAAGAATACGCAGTATCAAAGAGCAGCAATCAACCGGGCAAAGTTCTATTTGATAGGAGGGGAAGATGTCAGAGGACAGATTAAGGAAATCTTATCGGGGATGAATGAAAAAATCAACCGGGAAGAAATGGATTTGAGCGGAATTTATCGAATTGAATTTATGGATGAATTAATCCGGATTTACAGTTCTGCTGTATTGGATGAAAAGTCTCTATATACGCCGATTGAGGGAAAAAAAGCATTTGAACCTGAAATGCTTCTGGATACGGAACCGGATCAGGAACTTCGGGATGAAAAAATGAGACGGATGCTGGAAAAACTGGCAAGAGTTATAAATCCGGAAAAGGTAAATGATTATGTAGAAAAACACCTTGGTGACAGACGGGAAATGTTGGCCTCAGAGCTTCCTCTGGAAAATACAGATGATTTTGTCAAAATGATTTATATCAGACTTTATGGGCAGAGAAAAAATATGAGGTATACGATTGCCGTAAAAGATATGATAAAAAAAGATGGCTATCGTTTTAATGATTTTATGATACATAGGAAGGAGCATTGATAGGAATGGATATTCTGGACGGAATGCTACAACGGGATAAAGACGATTTTTCAAGAATCTGCAATCGACTGCTAAGCTCTTGCTTTCTTTGTAAGAGAAATGAAACAAATAAGTCGGATTACTATTTTGTGATGAAATATAAAGAAAAGTTTTCTGAATGTTTTGCTCTCTTGGGATATCGTCTGGAAATAAATGAGGAATATGGGGTCATTCAATTGACAAATCCGCAGAATTATAATCGCTATAATATGAAGCTGTTCGAATCCGTTCTCCTATTAATTCTTCGGATCCTTTATGATGAAAAAAGAAGAGAGCTCTCTGTTTCGGATGAAGTAATTATAAATGTGGGAGATGTTCATGAAAAATTTTTAAGTCTGAAAATCAGGGATAAGATGATTGATAAAACAACTTTTCGTAATGCAATCAGCACATTGAAAAGATTTCAGATTATTGAAACGCTTGATACCAATCTGACAGATGAAGAAGCACGCATCATTATCTTTGATGCAATTCTGATGGCTGTTCGAGTGGAAGATATAAAAGTTGCTTATGAGAAATTGGAGATTTACAGAAAAGGAGGAAAAAGTAGTGAAGAAGCTGATGAGAGTGAAGCTGATTAACTGGCATCGATTTACAAATACGACGATAGAATTTGAAAAATCTACTTTGATATCCGGTGAAAATGGTGCAGGTAAATCTACTCTTTTAGATGCAATTCAGTTTGTGGTAATCTGTTCCACGAATTATTTCAATAAAGCGGCACACGAAAATGGAAAGAGAAAACTGACAGGATATATTCGCTGCAAAACAGGGCGGGAAAACAGACCATATGAACGTAACGGTGAAATCAGTGCACATATTGCGTTGGAATTCTACGAAGAAAAAAGGGATAAGTACTTTGTGGTTGGTGCAGTGGTGGATTCTGCTTCTGAAGGACAGGAAAAAACGGCAAGATATCTGATGGATGGTATTCGCCTCGAGGATTCTCTATTCTTTCAAGGAAAGACACCGAAGTCAATTAATCAGTTCAGAACAACGAATGCTAAGAAGATTAAGCAATGGTGTACGACGGACAAAGAGGCCAGGTCTATGATCAAAAACAGGTTTGGACGAATTGAGGATAAGTTTTTCAGACTGATTCCCAAAGCTCTGGCTTTCAGACCAATCGACGATATCAAAGATTTTGTTTATTCATATGTATTAGATGAGAAAGAAGTGAATATTGATGTGTTGCGTGAAAATGTACGTACATATCAGGATTTGCAACGCACATTGGAGAATATGAAAATCCGTATTGGCAGATTGGAAAAAATAGGTACAATGCATGATCAGGCAGTGGATGGTTTGCAAAAGGACAGACAGTACGAATATTACCTTGCCAGGGCGGAAGCTGATCTGATTGGTGAAGATATAAATAGGATGCAATTAGAAATACAGTCTGATACTTTCAGACTGGAGGAACAGAATAAGCAGATTAGCCTGGTGAGAGCAGAACAGGCAGAGAAGCAGCAGATTAGAGACGATTTGCGGGCTGAGCTTGCAACGGATAAGGATTTTCTGGCAAAGGATGAACAGGAGAAAAAGTTGCGTTTATTGGAAGATAAAAAAGAAGAAATGTTGGAAGAACGCAAACTACTCCAGAAAAGTATAGATATGGCGAAGGGGCAGTTGAAGAAACTGTTGGAGGTCAAAGATGTAGATAACTCTGTAAAAATCTATTACGAATATCTTTGCAAGAAAGATAAAGATATTAATCTGACAGATATGAAAGATACGCTTTTTCATGTGATTACATATAAAAATGAAATGCGAGATAAGATATTCAAAAAGCGGGCTGAAGCATCTGCTGAAGAAGCAAGGGTCAGCAGCGAAAAGCAGGAGCTGGACAGAAGAATAGAACAATTAATGAAGAAAAAGTTATCCTATGCAGAAGATGTTGAACGTGTCAGAACGGCTATAAAAGAAGAATTTCAGCGCATTGGCAGAACACCGGAACCGCGTATTTTATGTGAGATGTTGGAAATCACGGATGATTCTTGGAGAAACGCAGTAGAGGGTTATTTGAATACACAGAGATTCTATATTTTGGTGGAACCGGAGAATTTTGACATTGCACTGGGAATATATGACAGACTTCGAAAAGAGAAAAAGGCATATGGGGTTGGACTCATTAATACACAGAATCTGGATCAGTATGATACAGCACCGGAGGGTTCGCTGGCTGCAGTTGTAACTTCAAAAAATAAATATGCAAAGCGTTATATTAATATGATTTTGGGAAAAGTGCACATGTGCACACATTACCGGGATTTGAAAAACTATAAAATCTCTATTACAAAAGAGTGTATGAAATATCAGAACAATGTTGCCAGCGCCATAAAGCCGGCCATTTTTGAAACACCATATATTGGTCAGAATGCACTGAAAGTGCAGTTAGAACAGGCCAGAGAAAAAAGGGAAGAGATCAAGAAACAATTGGATCAGCTTCATGACAAACTGGAACAGTTAGAATTTGTTCTGAAACCTTTGGGAACAGAGCACGATACAGATATTAAGTACAGATTAGATATCATTGGTGATTTGCGTCATGTTGATTTGGAAATAAATAAATGCAAAGAAAATATTGCTACCTTGGAGAAGAACTCCAATATGATTATGAAACAGATACAGTTGTCAACATTAGAGAAAATATTGGGAGAGTTAACTGTTAAATTAGATTCTTTAAACAGAGCAGCAGGCAAAACGGAAGAAAGAATCAGCCTGACAAAAGAGCAGGTAGCAAATGGGCAGATAAAACATGCTGAAAAATCAGTTATTTACGAGGAACTGGGAACGAAAGACGAGAATGCTCTGCCTGTTTGGAAGCAGGAATATGAGAAACAGACGGAGGATAAGTCCTTCTCAGAGTTTCAGATTAATTACCTAAGACGAAGGAAAGCGAACCAGACAATTGTGGATAAGGCAATCGACGCCATGAAGGAAGCCATGGGCGAATATAAAACAGCTCATGATTTTGGAGCACCGGCCACGATGGAAGGTTATCCGGATTTTGAAACAGAATATTTGAAGCTTAAGAATTCAGAACTTCTTCAGTATGAAGGAAAAGTAGATGCTGCCAGACAGGCAGCAGAAGAAGAGTTTAGAGAACAGTTCCTGTCCAAATTGCAGGAAAACATGAAGATGGCGCAGGCTGAGTTCAAAGAACTGAATAAGGCACTTGATGATATTGTGTTTAGCAATGAAAAGTATGAGTTTCTATATATGCCAAGTAAAAGGTATAGACAGTATTATGAAATGATCATGGACGATTTTAATGCTATGCAAGGCGAATCTATTTTTAGCGGTTTGTTCCATGAGAATCATAAAGCGGTAATTGAAGAATTGTTTGAACGTCTTGCATTGGATAATGACAATAATGCGAAAGCTTTGGATGAATTTACAGATTATAGAACATATATGGATTATGATATCCGTATCATTCATAGTGATGGTAATTATTCTCTGTATTCCAAGGTGTGTGAGGAAAAGAGCGGTGGTGAGACGCAGACACCATTTTATGTGACGGTAGCAGCATCTTTTGTTCAGCTATATAAAAATAATATCGGTGGAGAAGCAATAGGTCTTGTGCTTTTTGATGAGGCCTTTAACAACATGGATGACGAAAGAATCGGTGGCGTTTTGGAATTCCTAAGAAGACTGCCATTACAGATTCTGATTGCAGCTCCCCCTGATAAAATACAGTATATCAGTCCGTTCGTTGAAGAAACGTTATTGGTAATGACGGATGAAAAGGTAAGCTTTGTAGAGAGGTATATCAATGGCGCAGTATGATCGTAATGTATTAAATCATCTGTTGGATACATATGAGAATAGTTTGTTATCTACAGGGGAAAATAAGCGGATGATACAGATCGAGTTCCGTTTTACGAAAACATCGATCCCATCCTATTTTGATGAGAGTTCAAACGAATATGAAAGCATTCACGTTTTGATGAAACTATTGGAAAGCAAAAAGCTAATCCGTATTATTTGGAAGGATAACAAGCAGGATTATCTAATTCAGAAAGTCAGACTGATGACAGATCACATAGAAGAGGTTTATCAATATGTTGGACGCAAGTCGAAGAGAGGATTAGAAGAAGCAAATATCACTTTACTTCAGAAATATCTGGATGTGGAAGCACCTATTACAGTGAATTTTGTCAGGTATCTTCTGGAACGGTTGCAAAATCATCAGTCGGTCAAAGAATATATTGCATTAGAAAATATGAAGGAAACGGAGAAGTTTCTTCGGGCATGTGTATTGGTAGAACAAAATAGGAAACCATGCTATATCCGGGAATTTTCTATCATGCATTTTCAGGATTCTAAGTATTTTGGGCAGATAGAAAGCCGTATTGCTAAAGTATTCCGGCAATTTTCTGGGGAATATGCGGAAATGGACACCTTGGAATTGCTGGCAGAATATGGTATTTATAGAACCCCAAATTATGTGTATTTTAAGGGGGATGCAAGGATATCAATTGGTGAGGAAATAGTAGATTTATCCCTGTTAAAGCAGGGAATAGGTATTTCCGGAGAAGATCTTGCAGGTATTCAGTTTTCTGATCTAAGCAGAATAAAGAAAGTAATCACAATAGAAAATCTTACTTCTTTTTTTAGATATTGGGAGAAGGATAGCCTTTTCATATACCTTGGCGGATATCATAACAGGATTCGAAGAACCTTGCTAAAAATGGTTTATGAGACAATTCCGGATGCAAAGTATTTTCATTTTGGAGATATCGATGCGGGAGGATTTTCCATTCTTCAGGATTTGAGGAAAAAGACCGGTATTCCATTTATGAGTTATCATATGGATTTGGATACATTAAAGCAATATAGGCAATATGGAAAGTGTCTGACTGAGACAGATCGAAAGAGATTGGAGAAAATAGGAGAAAAGAAGGAATTTGGCGAGGTAATTGGATTTATGCTGAAGGAAAACATAAAGCTGGAGCAGGAATGCATTATTTAGGGGTGGCTATAACCTATGAGAATAGGACTGTACAAGGTTTGCTTATATGTTGTAATAACACGTAGAGTTTCGTGGAAGAATATAATTGACATAGTTTTCGTCAGAGAATATAATAAACTTAACAGAATAGAATATACATATCTAAACTATTAAGAAAGGAGAAAAGACGATGCTATACAATTATATAAAAGATCATTACAAAGAAGCGGAGCCGATTTTCTTTTCGGATTTGGAGAGAGAGGGTATTACGAAGTCTGCCTTAAATCAGCAGTTGAAGAAACTCTGTGATAAGGGATTGTTGCAGAAGTACGACACGGGGGTATATTTTATTCCCAAGAAGACACTACTAAATTCTACCATTGGTCCTAATGCAGATATGGTGGCGAGATATCGTTTTATCTCTAAAGGAGATAATATCGATGGTTTCTATGGGGGTAATTCTTTTGCTAACCAGATAGGAATTACTACACAGGTTCCGCAAGTGGTTGAGATTGTAAGTAATAATACCAACTCGTCAGACAGAGAGGTTCGGATTGGTAACAGAAGATTTTATGTGAGAAAACCAATCGTACAAATAACAAAAGAGAATGTGT
>JBJENT010000235.1:0-7161 GCA_051880335.1 Lachnospiraceae bacterium | reverse complement strand
AGTTTTCCTGGTGGCAGCAGGCCTTCTGGGCGGAGTATGTTCTTTGTTTGCATCAGAGCTTCCGGACGGTTTGGAGTGGTCCATGGAAAAGATTGCAGGAACAGCCGAACCGGAAGGGTTTGCAGATACAGCCGAATTGGAAGAATTTTCAGACACGACTGAATCGGAACGGGCAGGAGCAGTCTATGAAATTTCGGGTTCTGTTCAGGAAGCAACCGCTATTTTACCGGATTATTCTCTGAAAGGAAACGATACTCCGGTTGGAACATCGCTTTCCGGTATTCTGGGCGGAGCTGTTGTGATTGCCTTTTGCATTGTTTTATGCTATGTACTGAAACTATTTCGAAAAAAGACAGGGAATGAATCATTGGAATGAATCAATTAAACGAGGCGGTAAAAGCATTACACGAAATTGATCTGGAATCAGAAAAAAGAAGAAAAAATACGGAGGTTCATCCGCTTTCCATCCTTCTGGTAACGATATGTTATATCGGAGTGACAGCTTCCTTTGGAAACTATGATATGCCGAAACTTTTCAGCATGATACTCTTTTTGATAGCCAGCTGTATTTTGTATGACATTTCTTTAAAAAACAGTTTCTGCAGACTGAAATACATTTTGTTGTTCCCACTTTTCCTTGGAGTGGCAAATCTTGTTTTTGACAGGCAGATTCTGTGGTATATTGGAAAATTTCCCATAACAAGTGGCATGGTATCCATGGCAACACTCTTGGCCAAAGGAGTGTTTATGGTGTATGCCACTTATTTCATGATAATTCGCATCGGAATAGAAGGATTGTGCCTTGCAATGCGGGCAATCCATGTTCCGGGGATTCTGATCACGCAGATCACACTCAGCTATCGTTATATCATAGTTCTTCTCAGGGAAATGGAGCGCATGTGGACTTCTTACCACATGAGAGCACCGGGACAGAAAGGGATTCAGATAAAAGCATGGGGCTCTTTTCTGGGACTGCTCTTTTTCCGCAGCATGGAACGGGCTAACAACATATATCACAGCATGCTACTTCGTGGATATCAGGAGGATGTGGGGATACCGGCCGCGAAGGTAAAGTACTCTTTTGGGAAAAGTGCAGCATATGTGTTGTTTTGGGTGGCAGTGTTTATCTGCCTTCGCAATGTGCCTCTTTTTCAATTGCTGGGAGAAAAGATGACAGGCGGATGAGTATGGAATGGAAAGGAAGTTCATAGAAAATATGGAAAAAGAAAAAACAATCATCATGGCAGATGACCTGTCCTTTGCCTATGATCATAAATATTCTGCTTTGGAACACCTTTCTTTTCAGATTGCAAGAGGTGAGACAATCGGAATCATTGGTGCCAACGGTGCCGGAAAATCCACGCTGCTGAAAATCATGGTGGGACTTTTGGAGAATTATCAGGGGAGACTGGAAATAGACGGACTTACCGTAGAAAAGAAAACATTGAAGGAAATCCGGAAAAAGGTGGGATATGTTTTTCAGGATTCCGAGAGCCAGCTGTTTCTTTCCACGGTTTATGAAGATGTGGCTTTTGGACCGAGAAATTATGGTTACCCGGAAGAAACGGTAGAAGAAAAAGTCCTGTCAGCCTTACGCCTGGTACATATGGAAGAGCATAGAGATAAGCAGATCTACAGACTTTCCGGTGGACAAAAGAAAATGGCGGCGATCGCAACCGTGCTTTCCATGGAGCCGGAGGTGATTCTTTTTGACGAGCCATCTGCCGCTTTGGACCCAAGAAACCGCAGAAATCTGGTGGGAGTCCTAAATGACATGAGCTGCACAAAGCTCATTGCAAGTCATGATATGGATTTCATAAAGAGTATCTGTGACCGGGTATTTTTGCTGGCAGACAGGACTATCAGGAAGATAGGGACAGCCGAAGAGATTGTGATGGACAAGCAGCTTCTGGAGGAAAGCGGGCTGTAGAAGCATTCATTGAATGAGAATCATAGATGTATTTGGGGAAAAGCGGAACAGAGATGAATGAGTAAATGGGAATATAGATTAAAAATGTGTTGACACAATATATCGCAGTGTGATATATATTACACTATGATGTATCGAGGTGCGATATAATTGGAAAGGAGTCATTATGGATGCGCATATCAGAAAAGTCTATGTTCCGATGACTGAAACCGGTTTTTATATTCTCTTCTGCTTACAGGAAGAAATGCATGGATATAACATTGGACAAAAAGTAAAAGAAATGACAGGCTCTGCTGTGACAATCAGCCCCGGAACAATGTATGGAACACTCTCCAAGATGGAAAAGGATGGTCTGATATCCTTTGTAAGAGAGGAAGAAAAACGAAAGATTTACATTATTACGGACTTAGGCAGGAGTGTACTGGAACTGGAGAGAAAACGTATTGCAAGATTGTATCAGAACAGTATGGGGGAGGTTTGTCATGGCTGATAAAAAAGAATTTCATCTGTTTCTTCTTCCGGAATATGAAGAAGAGGAAAAGTATTTAAATAAAATGGCGAAAAAGGGATATCGTCTGGAAAAGGTCACCATGCCGGGAATATATTCCTTTACAAAAACAGAGCCGGAAGATATGATTTACAAGATAGATTTCAATCCTCAGAAAAAAGAGGATCTGGCAGGATATCATCAGATGTTCGCAGATTATGGCTGGGAATATCTGCAGGATATGAATGAGTACAGCTATTTCAGAAAGCTGGCAGATGTCAGGGATGGGGAAGATATCTACAGTGATAATGATTCCAGGCTGGATATGATAAAACGTATTCTCAAGACGAAGATGCTGCCCTTTATGATAATGTTTCTGGGTATTGTGATTCCACAGTTTGTTGGGGCCATTTTCCATGATTCTATGGGCACAGCGGGACGTACGATTTTAATCATGTGGACCGTGGTTTTAGTACTGTATACCTATATCTTTGTCAGATGTTATGTCGGTTTCTATCGTCTAAAGAAAAAATATGAATCAGAAATGTGATTTGGAGAGGTAACATAGTATGTTTTGTAATCAATGTGGCAGTGAAGTAAAGCCGGGAGCAAAGTTTTGCACCAAATGCGGAGCAAAGCTGGATCAGCCTGTGCAGCAGGATGCATATCAGCAGGTGCAGCAACAACCTGTATACCAGCAGCAGCCTGCATATCAGCAACAGCCTGCATACCAGCAGGAGCAATCATATTATCAGCAGCCGGAGTATCAATCAGTACAACCGGATAAAAAGAAAAAGAGCCATATCGGCCTGATCATTGGACTCATCATTGCTGCATGTATTGTCATAGCGGGAGTGGTGGGTATGCTGTTTTTCTTAAATCGCGGCCCATCTATCGAAGAACGACTGGAAATGGGTAATCGATACCTGGAAGATCTGGATTATGATGAGGCAATAGAAGTCTTTCAGGAGATTTTGGATATAGATCCCAAGTGTGTGGATGCTTATATGGGTCTTGCTGATGCTTATATTGGCGTGGAAGATTATGAATCTGCTGTGGATATTCTGGAAAAAGGTTATGACAAGACAGAGGATGATGATCTGAAAGATCGTCTGGAAGAGGTAGAAGTAGAAAAGGAAAGCTATGACCGCAAGATTAGAAATGAAAAAGTATTTGCCGGTGTAGAAGATGTTTTTGAGAGTATTGCCGGATATTGTGAAGCCGGGAATTATGATGAATTGTTTGAATACATGCAGTCAGATGATTATCAAAGACTTCTGGATGTGGTAGACGAACTGGAAATGGCATACTGTGTGGAAACTTCCCATGGTAATGTTGGTATTTATGAAGTAAACAATGAAGTTTTCGGAAATTATATGATTTATTATGGGGATTACCAGGACGATATCCGTGAAGGAGAAGGGGACTGGCTGGGATATTTCGAAGGAAATAATTATCATGCCAGCGGCAGCTGGAAAGCAGATGCACCAAATGGTTATCAGGAAGTTCGCGAATGGAGTAACCGGCTCGGAGAAAGTGTTGTTTATCGTGTCATCAAAGGGAATACAGTGGATGGCCTGTGGAATGGTCCCGTAGACTGGTGCTTTGAAGAAATGGATGGAAGTACAGAAGTTTATCCTGTTACCTTTGAAGAAGGAAAATGGGTTGTATTAGATTATGATGAAAGGGATGAGGATTCTCCCTATATAGTTTGCCTGACAGGAGGATCATCCGGTGATCGGAAAATGACCACGGATGATGTGGATTGTACCGAGGGAATCATGGGATTTGCCACGTCCTATTAAGTCAATCAAATATTGAAAAAGTAGTGTACATTTCGTAAGATTTGGGTACAATAATAGTATCTTTAATTGATATTTTGTGGAGGTGAATTATATGGTTTCACAGGAAGCGATTACAAAATTACAACAGTTACCAGAGGATAAATGTTCGATAGTAGTTAATCTTATTGATCAGCTCTCGGTTAAACCAATCGATATTTTTGAGGCTTTATGCCAAAATGGTTGTAAGAATCCAATGACTGAGGATGAAGTAGAAGACTTTGTTTCTATGGTTAGAGAGGAAAGAGATGCTTCTGGTAATTGACACAAATATCATAGTGAATGCTATAAAAGGCGGAACAGGGTCCAAATCATATCAACTGATGAGAGATGTTTTTCTTGGAAAGCATATCATGTGTGTTTCTGATGCAATTCTGGAAGAGTACGATGATGTACTTCATAGGAAACAACTAATGTTGGACAAACGTCTGGTAGATGCATTTATGTCTGTTGTAAGATTATATAGTTATAGAATTGAACCTTTGCCAACAGATCAATCTCATGTTGAAATGAAAGATGAGGATGATAGAATGTTCTTTGATGTTGCGAAATGCTTGAATGTAAAGTTGGTGACTCGCAACTATAAAGATTATCCTGTTCATGAGTTGGTTACATTGATTGATGAACTTTATTAAAATGATAAAAAGAGCATGTTACACATGCTCTTTTTTTGCTAACGTTGCGGCTTTCTTCCATATAAAACCAGATTTGATTTGACTCAGATACCAAAGTGTTATATCATTTTATTTAACTATACTAATGTACTCAAGGAGGGGACCCATTGAAAAAGAGACAAGCTATTTTATCTACTGTTCTTGCGATTGTCCTTGCCAGCACCATGTCCATGACAGCTAAGGCAGATGTATATCGCAGTGAATTGACAAACGAACCCATCGATGTCAGCCTTCAGGCACAGAGACCTATTGCTGTTATGGTTGATAACGAAAAGACTGCACTGGCTCACTACGGTGTAAACAAATCTGATATTGTTTATGAAATGATGAACAGTACAGCAAATGGACGTATTACCAGATTGATGTGTGTGGTAAAAGATTGGAAAAACCTGACTCAGTTTGGTAGCATTCGTAGTGCAAGACCTACAAACTTTATGGTCGCAGCAGAATACAATGCGATTCTGGTACATGACGGAGGTCCATTCTATATTAATCCATATGTTGCAGCACCATATACCAACAACTTAAGTGGTGGTTTTGCAAGATTCTCCAACGGAAAGAGAACAGAGTTTACAGAATATGTAACTTCTAACGGATATAAGAATCCTAAGACAGGTAAATCTTTTGCCGGTCTGAATGCTCGTGTTGCAAGAGCAGGATATTCAGAAACATACAATCAGTATTATCTGGGAAAACACTTCCAGTTCTCTGATGCAGAGTTTACACTGGATGCACTGGGCGGAGCAACAGCAAATCAGGTACTGCTTCCATTCCCTCATAATGGTTCTCAATTACATTACAATGCAACTACAAGAACATATGACTACTATGAATATGGTTCAGCACATGTAGATGCACTGGATGGCACAGTTACAACATTTAAGAACGTTATTCTCCAGAATTGCCCTTACCAGGTATACGATCCAAACGGATACATGGTATACAATGTAGTTGGTTCCGGCAACGGTTTCTATCTGACAAACGGAAAAGCCATTCCGATTAACTGGACAAAAGCAAACGATTCTGATATAACAAGATTTACGTTAGCTGATGGTTCACCACTTACCCTGAATACAGGTAAAACCTATGTAGGTATTGTACCTGCTGATGTATGGGGTTCCATGGTAGTTAACTAGGAAAGTGCTCAAACGATGTACTGAAATATAGTACTGAGATGAAATATTGAAATAAAGCACTGAAATGAAATATTGAAACAAAGTACTGTAATGAAGTGCTCAAAGGGTGAAAGTTTCGGGAAAAGCCGATTTTCATTTTAAAAACAAAAGATGGAGGCTGTTGCAAAATAGATGAGTGTTTGACATGCTCAGTTCTATTTTGCAACAGCCCTTTTCTGTTTCATCATCTTGCACTAGATGTTTGGTGGTGTTGTAGGTCCTATCGGCTGTGCCTTAGCTTGTTGGGCCTACGATAATCTTTCCGGGTAGGCTTTTTGTAGGCCCTATGGACTGAGCCTAAGCTTGTTGGGCCTACGATAATCTTTCCGGGTAGGCTTTTTGTAGGCCCTATCGGCTGTGCCTTAGCTTGTTGGGCCTACGATAATCTTTCCGGGCAGGCTTTTTGTAGGTCCTATCGGCTGTGCCTAAGCTTGTTGGGCCTACGATATCCTTCTAAGGTAGGCTTTTTGTAGGCCCTATGGACTGAGCCTAAGCTTGTTGGGCCTATGATATTCTTCCCGGGCAGGTTTTTTATTTGGAAAATGTATAAACTGTTTTTTGAAAATCCCTTTCTTTACAAGTAAAAAAAAGATACAATGGAAACATCATGTGTTGGAGAACGAATATGCGTAAAAGGAATAGATTATATTACAATTCCATAATAATGATATTAGCTCTTCTTTTGGGCGCAGGATGTGTTTTCTATGGTTTCCGGGCATATGAACGTGGAAAAACACCGGAAAGTGTAAGCACTTTACAGGAGGAACAGACCGGGCAGGAAACTGGGGCATATCCCCAGGAGGAACAGACCGGGCAGGAAACTGGGGCATATCCCCAGGAAGAACAGACCGAGCAGGATACCCTTACCGTGCATTTTATTGATGTGGGGCATGGTGATGCTACCTTGATTACATGCGGACAGCATGCGATGTTGGTGGATTGCGGAAAAAACATAAAAGGCAGGATGGTTTCAGACTATGTACGGGAGCAGGGTGTTGACCGTCTGGACTATCTGATTTTGACCCATCCCGATAATGATCATATTGGCGGAGCC
>JBJENT010000234.1:0-7180 GCA_051880335.1 Lachnospiraceae bacterium | reverse complement strand
AAAGAAGCAGGAGTTTTCCAAAAAGGCCTTGAAAGAACTGGATGTTCTGATTGGTGCGATCCATGATATCGTGGATATGACGGTGGATGTATTTATATATAAAGATATACAGAGGGCCAGAATGGTAGAACCCCTGGAGGAAGTCATTGACGGATTGAATGTTGCTCTCAGACAAAATCATATCAGACGTCTCCGGAACGGAAAGTGTACCATTGAGCTGGGTATTCTGCTGGAAGATATCATAACGGATCTGGAGCGGGTATCTGACCACTGTTCCAACGTAGCAGTATGTATCATTCAGGTGAATGATGATACCTTTGAGACCCATGAATATATTGATGACAATATAAAGCAGACACAATGGTTTGCGGACGAGGTATTAAAGTGGAAAGAATTATACAGTATACCGGTCAAGAAAGAAGGAAAATAAATGGCACTTATTTATATTGTAGAAGATGATGAGAGTATCAGAGAGATTGAGACCATTGCTTTAAAAAACAGTGGGCATGAAGTATACGCATTTGAAAATGCCAGCTCTTTTTATCGTAAATTATCGGATATCTTACCGGACTTATTGGTACTGGATGTGATGCTGCCGGATTCGGATGGCAATTCTATTGTAAAAAAACTGAGAAACATGGCTGAAACAGCAAAGCTGCCGATCATTATGGTAACTGCAAAAACAGCGGAAATCGATTTGATCAGAGGACTGGATAACGGAGCCGATGATTATCTGAAAAAACCATTCTCGGTGATGGAACTGATCACCCGTGTGAAAGCACTGCTTCGCAGGACAGAAGGGGAAAAAGAAGATATACTCAGACTGGGAACGATTGTGATCGACAACGTTAGGCATAAATGTGAAGTGGACGGTGAAACCGTTGAACTGACCTATAAGGAACATGAACTTTTGAAATTCCTGATTATAAATAAAGGAATCGTTCTCTCCAGAGAACAGATCATGTTAAATGTATGGGATACGGAATTTGAGGGAGAATCCAGAACCGTTGATATGCATATCAAAACCTTGAGACAGAAATTGAAATCTCAGGGAGAGCACATAAAAACAGTAAGAAATGTGGGGTATGTTGCGGAATGAAGCAGAAAATCAATTTAAGGCTGATTGCAGTTTCTGTTTTGGCTGTCTTTGCCACCGTATTTTGTATTACCCTGGTATACTACGAATTGTTTCAGGAGCAGGTAAAAAAGGATCTGCGCACAGAGAGTATGATCCTTGCGGCTTCAGGTTTATCGGGACTGGCGGAAAATGAAGATATTGCAGGTAATAAAGATCTGAGAATTACATGGATATCCGCTAATGGGGATGTATTGTTTGATAACGATGCGAGTAATCTGGGAAACCATTTAGACAGGCCGGAGGTACAGGAGGCTTTTCAAAATGGAATCGGAGAATCCGTCCGTAAGTCGGATACCATGAACATGAAGACTTTTTATTATGCGGTACTTCTGGATGATGGAACGGTTCTTCGTGTGGCCACAGAGGCCAGAAGTATTTTCAGTGTATTTACATCCACTTCTGGTGTAGTTTTTCTAATCATAGCCATTATCATCATCATATGTATCGCCATAAGCCAGGTGCTGACCAGACAGCTCCTGGAACCCATTGAAATTATGGCAGAGAATCTGGATAATACCAGTACAGTAGCTCCATATAAGGAGTTAACACCTTTTGTCACCCGGATCAGAGAGCAGCACAGGGAGATTCTGGCGGCGGCGAAGAGCAGACAGGATTTTACAGCCAATGTTTCACATGAATTAAAGACACCGATTACAGCCATATCCGGCTATGCGGAATTGATTGAAAATAAAATGGTGGACGAAAACCAGCAGATTAAATTTGCCGGTGAAATCAGAAAGCATGCAGACAGACTGGTTTCGTTGGTGAATGATATCATTCGGTTATCTGAGCTGGATCATAAAGAAAGCGTGTCAGATTTTTCCAAAATCGATTTATATGAGATCGCGGAAGAACGGGTGGAGCTTTTAAAAAACAATGCACGGGAAAAGAACATAACCGTGAAATTAACAGGGCTGCATTGCATGGTGACATCCAACAGAGGGTTGATGGTGGAGCTGATCGATAACCTGGTTCAAAATGCGATCCGATATAATGTTCAGGATGGCCTGGTGGAAATATCTGTGAAATACAGCGGGAATCAGGTGGAATTGAAAGTATCTGATACAGGAATCGGAATACCGGAGAAAGATCAGAGCAGAGTTTTTGAACGTTTTTATCGTGTGGATAAGAGCCGTTCAAGAGAGACCGGAGGAACAGGCCTTGGACTTGCTATTGTAAAACACATTGTAGAATTGCATGATGGAGAAATCACATTACATAGCGAGCTTGGAAAGGGAACCAGTATTTGTGTAAAATTATAAGTTGGTTCCAATTTGGAAAAAGACCGGGAATAAATTCCCGGTTTTTTTATTTTCTCTGAAACATTTTCATAGTCAGATGTGTGTTATATAGTAGAAGAGTCAGACAATGACAAAAGAAAGGAGATGTGACGGATATGGATTTGCAGGATTACACAAAAGCGGTTGATGTCTATGCAGATAGTGTATACCGGGTGGCATATAGTTATACCTATACCAAGGTTGATTCGGAAGATGTGCTTCAAAATGTTTTTTTAAAACTCTTTCAGACAAAACAGAATTTTAACAGTGAGGAACATCTGAGACAGTGGCTGCTCCGTGTGACAGTGAATGAATGTCATAATCTGCATCGTTCTTTCTGGAAAAGAAAGACCCAGCTGATGGAAATGGAGAACCCGATAAAGTCGCCCCTTGCAGAGGAAAAAATAGATCTGCATGATGCACTTCAAAAACTTCCTGCTGAGTACAGGGTAATTATTCATATGTACTATTATGAAGGATACAAAACAAAAGAAATTTCTGAAATACTTCAAATAAAAGAGGCAACCGTCAGAACGCGACTAGCCAGGGGCAGAGAGAGGTTAAGAGAATTATTAAAGGAGGAATGGGCATATGAAACAGAATAGCAATTATGATAAAAATTCCGATTTTTATAAGAAAGCATTTGAAGAGATTCATGTCAGTGAAAAAATGAAAGCGGATTTGAAGAATCCAAAGAAGTTACAAGCGAGAAAGAAAGATTTTCATGTTGTCAAAATAATGGGAGCTGTAGCTGCTGCAGTCTGCATTTTCTTTACCGGACTGGTAAATGGAAGCACAGCCTTTGCAGCCAGCATGGAAAATATACCGGTCATTGGAAGGATTGCGGAACTGGTCAATTTCCGTTCTTATTCCGAAGAGACAGATGACTATAAGATGTCTGCTACCATTCCGGCTGTTGTAAAGGATGGTGAGAATACAAACGGAGAAGATACTGCGAAGGGAGAGAACTCTGCAAGGGGAGAAGATAATCTTACAGGGGAAGGCATTGAAGTAGATCAAGAAGGTGTAGGTGAAGCTGTGAAGAAGAGCAGCGAAGAAAGAATCGCTGATCTGAACCGTGAAATCGAAAAAAGATGTGAGCAGTACACGGAAGAAGCAAAGCAGAGAGCAGAAGAATATCATCAGGCTTTTCTGGAAACAGGGGGAACAGAAGAGGAATGGAAAGAGCATGATATAGGCATCACGGTAGATTACGAAGTCAAATGCGAGAATGAAAAATATCTGTCCTTTGTAGTGTATGGAACGGAAAACTGGGTTTCTGCCTATGCCACAGCATATTACTACAATCTGGATAGCAATACTTTGCAGGATGTCACTTTGGAAGATCTGTTTGGGCCCCGGTATGTGGAACTCATAAATGAACAGATCAAAACACAAATGAAAGAACGGGAAGCAAAAGGAGATGAGTCATTCTTCGGGCCGGAAATGGGAGGATTTGAATCCATTTCGGATGAAACCAACTTCTATATCAATGAGGACGGTAAGGTTGTAATTACCTTTGAAAAATATGAAATCGCTCCGGGATATATGGGAATCGTAGAATTTGAGATTCCGATTCCTCAGACGAATTAGTAAAACATATACTAGTTCACAATCTTCAGGCGAATTTATAAAATTTTATAAATTTCATTTCACAAAAAGTTTATAAAAATTATTAGCACTCACTATTGACGAGTGCTAATAAAAGATGTATAACATGGATAGAACAAAGAAATACTAATAACCAAAAGCAATAGGAAAGGAGCGATGACTTATGTTAATGCCTAGTATTTTTGGAGAAAATATCATGGATGATTTCTTTGGATTGGATTATCCGTACAGAGGATACCGTAAAGTAGATACGAATTCCCTGATGAGAACTGATGTGAAAGAACATGAAGATGGATATGAAGTAGAGGTAAGCCTGCCGGGTTATAAAAAAGAGGATATTCACGCAGAACTGAAAGATGGATACCTTGTTATCGATGCCACTACTTCTCAGAGCAATGAGAAGAAAGATGAGAAGACAGGTAAGTATATCCTTCAGGAAAGATATTGCGGTTCATGTAGCAGAAGCTTTTATGTAGGAGAGGAACTGACACAGGAAGACATCAAAGCAAAATATGAAAATGGTGTGCTTACTCTTGCTATTCCGAAATTGGAGGCTAAGAAGCTGAAAGAAGAGAAGAAAGTAATCGCCATAGAAGGATAAATACCTTTGGACTGAGAGGGACTGCATGAAACATGCAGTCCTTTTTCCATAGAAAGACAGGAGGTGTATGCTTATGGCACAAAAAAGAGATTTCTATGAGGTCCTGGGAGTTGACAGAAATGCAGATATGACTGCCATTAAGAGTGCATATCGAAAGCTGGCAAAAAAATATCATCCCGATATCAACAAAGATGATCCGAAAGCAGATGAAAAGTTTAAAGAGATCACAGAAGCATATGAAGTACTGAGCGATGAAGAAAAGAGAAAACTTTATGATCAGTCCGGAATGGCGGATTCTGACTCTTTTCATTTTCAGGGAAGCGATATAGATGACCTGCTTAAGAATTTCTTTGGAGACGAGTTTGAAACAGGACATCAGGGAGGATTCGGATATGGATTTGGTGGCACAGAAAACAGAGGCTTTGACGACTTCAGTTTCCATCGGAGACCATATGAAGGGAGAGATGTTTCGGCTCGGATTCAGATAGGATTTGATGAGGCAGTTTTTGGATGTGATAAAATGATAACCTATCAGGATGAAAACGGTAAGATACAATCCCTGCAGGTTCATATTCCGGCAGGAATTGATAATGGGAAGAAGATTCGCCTGAAAGGAAAAGGTACCAATGGAAAAAATGGCGGCGGATCAGGTGATCTGTACCTTGAAGTACAGGTTGGCAATAAGGAGGGCTATGAACGAAAAGGTCAGGATGTATATTCCACAATTCAGATTCCTTATACCACAGCAGTATTTGGTGGAGAGGTGATTGTTCCAACGCTTTATGGGCAGGTAAGCTGCCGCATTAAAGAGGGAACCCAGTCCGGAACCAAAATTCGACTTCGGGGAAAGGGAATCCCGTATATGGAGCATCCATCGAATAAAGGGGATCAGTATGTGACAGTAGAAATACTGGTTCCGCGCAGCCTGAATCATACAGCAAAGCAAAAATTGAGAGAGTACCAGCAGGCAGTTTGATTTCCCGGAGGTATCATTTCCTAAGAGAAATCACAATGATAAAAACAATCATGAAATTCCATTAGCAGGACACAAAAAGTTCACAAAAAATATTAGCACTCACTCTTGACGAGTGCTAATAAAAGAGTTATAACGTGTATAGAACAAAGGAGAAGGAAAGAAAGGAACAAGAAATAAGGAAAAATGGTTCCGGTTTCTTCCCAAACATCCCCGGTTCTTGTAACAAATGATTTAATATTTTTATAGGAAAAGGAGCGATGACTTATGATGACACCTAGTATTTATGGAGAAAACTTATTTAACGATTTCTTTGATGATTTCTTTGGTTTCCCTGTTTTTGATGACAGAGAAATGCAGAAAGCACAGAAAAAACTGTATGGACGTCATGCAGCTAACATGATGAAAACCGATGTGCAGGAACATGATGACCATTACGAGGTAGACATTGATCTGCCTGGTTTCAAGAAAGATGAGATTTCTTTGGAACTGAAAGATGGTTATCTGGTAATCAGTGCTGCAAAAGGTATTGATAAAGATGAAAAAGATGGAAAAACCAAAAAATTTGTACGTCGTGAACGTTATGCAGGCAGCATGAGCAGATCCTTCTACGTTGGCGAAGAGGTCAAACAGGAAGACATACATGCAAAATACGAAAGCGGTGTATTGAAATTATCCATTCCGAAAGCTGAGGAAAAGAAACCTGAGGTCGAGGAACACAAATATATTGCAATTGAAGGCTGATATTGCAAAGGAAAAACTGCAAAGGAACACAAAATGTATTGCAATTGAAAACCAAATACATTGCAATAAAAGGATAAAACAGAGGGACCCAAAAGTCAGATAAGAGGCTTTTGGGTCTCTTTTGTATTTATCAGAAACTTTATATATGAAAAGTTTTTTTTACTTCTAATTTTCCCACTGTTTTCGGTATTCACTGGGACTGATCCCTTCTACCTTCTTAAACATTCGTGAAAAATAGTATAAGGCACCCATGCCACATTCTTCCCCGATTTCCGCCACCGTTTTATCGGTAAAACGAAGCAGCTGTTTTGCATGAGTAATCCGGATTTGGAAAAGATAAGTATAGATGGAGACACCGAACTGCTCTTTAAAAATCCGGGTCAGATAAAATTTATTGATATAAAAACGCTCTGATAACTCATCCAGGGAGATTCTCTGGGTATAATTCTCATCCAGATAGTTTTTGATTTCCATAAGACTCTGACGTTTTCGGTCGGTATGCAACTGGTCCGGGTGGAGGCTTTCTGCCATTAAATGAGTGAGCAAAGTGGTGAGTCCTTCATTGATGCGCATATCACGGATATAGTCTTCGGAGTCTGCAATCTGATACAAAGAGTCAATGATCTGAATAAAAGAGGAGGTATCTTTGGGGTGAAAGACATTTTCTCCGCCTCTTTCCTTATATTTTTCATAGATGCCGGATAGGTTAGGACCGAAAAAATGAACCCATTTCAGACTCCACAAATCATGGGAGCTTTCATGGGAGTAGGGCTTTTTGCAGTCAATAAATACGCAGTCTCCCTGAGAAAGATAATAGACTTTGTCCTGGTAGA
>JBJENT010000233.1:0-7331 GCA_051880335.1 Lachnospiraceae bacterium | reverse complement strand
AAGAAATTGGAGAAGCTGCTAGACTTGGTATTAATAAGATTAATATTTCATCTGATATTAAAGATGCATTGTATCAGAGACTTAGAATTACATTAGCTGAAGATCCTAAAGTAAGAGAACCATTTGAATTGTATCTTGATGCTATCGATGCTATGAAAGAGGTTGCTCGCCATAAAATTCAATTATTTGGTTCTAATGATAAAGTAAAATACTATACCTTGTAATTAGACCGGGTGAAGACACAGGCTGTTATTCCGAAGGTGGAATAACAGCCTTTTATATTACATATATAGAAGGGCTTTGAGAGAAAAATTCTTAAGAGGCATATGGATATGTATGTGGAATTAGGACTGAAAAGTAGAGAGGTATTGTATTGTTTACAAGAAAAAAAGGGCCATTAACCCCTAAACAAAAGAAAACCTATGGCTATTTGAGGGTTATTGTAGGTGTTTATTTGGTATATACAGCGTATTGTATGTATCAGGATTTGAAAGCAGGAATAGAAGCAGATAATCCTACGTTAGTTATTGTAATGGCTGTTTTATTTGCTATAGTGGGTTCGATTTTTGCTGTAACAGGTTTTATGAAGGCGTTTAAGGTTACTGAAGAAGAGCTGAAAGCAGTAAATGAAGAAGAAAATGTAGAAATAGTAAAAAACGAAGAAAAGTAAAGGAGAGGTTTTAAGATGAAAAGATCAGTAATTAACACGAATATTGAATGGGCAATGGATTTATGCAAAGAGATGAATTTTAATCTCCCGAGTTTTGCATATTGGACACCACAGGATTGGGAAGACAAGAAAGATACTACACAGAGAATGACAGAAGTAGGTCTTGGTTGGGATGTAACAGATTATGCAAGCGGCGATTTTGATAAAGTCGGGGCTGTTTTATTTACATTAAGAAATGGATCTATGAATGATCCGAACAGACCATATTGTGAAAAAATCATTGCAATGAAAGATGGACAGCTTCTGCCTCGTCACTTCCATTATGAAAAGACAGAAGATATCATTAATCGTTGTGGTGGCACTCTTTGCGTAGAAGTATGGAATTCAAAAAGTGAAGCAGAAGGATATGCAGTAGATTATGATTCAGATGTAACTGTATATTGTGATGGACAGCCTGTTACTGTAAAAGCAGGAGGCGTTGTAAAAGTATCTAACGGTAATAGTATTACATTGACCCCATACGTATATCATAGATTTTTTGCAGAGGGCGGTGCTCTTATTGTTGGTGAAGTTTCAAAGGTAAATGATGATGCAGCAGATAATCATTTTTCAGAAGAAATTCATTTAACTATTGAAGAGGATGAACCTGTTCGTCATGTATTGTGCGGCGGCTATGTAATGGAGTAAGAATACAGAATGCACCTTTGACGAGTTGACAGGGTCAAGGGTGCATTTTCATATTATTTTTGGGAGGTTTGAATTTAGAGCTATGGCTAAAAAAATATTAAATGCAGACGTTTCTAACGTTGTAGATGAAATGCTATTAGGATATTTAACTGCATACAAAAAATATTATAAAAAAGTGGATAATTATAATGCATTTTATTATAGAAACCATAGAAAAGATAAAGTGGCCTTAGTAATAGGAGGCGGAAGTGGTCATGAACCTATGTTTTCCGGATTCTGTGGGGCAGGTCTTGCTGATGCAGTGGCTTGTGGAAATGTATGTGCATCTCCAAATCCAGAATTGATTAAGGAAGCTGCTAAATCTGTTGAACAGGGAAAAGGTGTTCTGTTTTTATATGGATGTTACGCAGGGGACAATTTGAACTTCGATATGGCAGAAGAAGCACTTCAAAAAGAGGGTATAAAAACAGCACATGTCAGAGTCAGAGATGATTTTGCATCGGCTCCTGAAGAAAGAAAAAAAGACAGACGTGGTATAGCAGGAGATGTTTTTGTAATTAAAGTGGCTGGCGCTGCTTGTGATGCCGGATACGACTTAGAAGAAGTTGTGAGAATTACAGAAAAAGCAAGAGATTTTACAAGTACAATTGGTATTGCTACTATGCCCTGTACATTGCCTGGAAATGACAAACCTAATTTTGAGTTAGGTGATGACGAGATGGAATATGGAATGGGCATTCATGGAGAGCCAGGTATTGAAAGAACCAAGATGGCTTCAGCAGAAGTGATTGTAGATAGAATGTATTCCGAATTAAAGAAGGAAATGGATTTAAAAGAAGGTGATGAAATCTGTGTACTTGTAAATGGACTTGGTTCAACACCTCTCTTGGAATTAAACATTGTGTATTTTGACCTGTATCGTCTTCTTACAAAGGATAAGATAAAAGTATATGATGCAGAAATTAAGCCCTATGTAACATCTATGGAAATGGGTGGATTTTCGATCACGGCCATGAGAATGGATGAAGAACTTAAGAAATATTATGATATGCCATGTTATTCTCCATTTTATGCAAAAGGAAGCGTAACAGAAGCAACAGTGGAGTTGTCTGAGGAAGAAGAATATCAGATTTTAGAAAAGCAGGACGCGGAGCTTGATTTTTCCGTAACGAGAAGTACAGATGGTATATTGGAAAGAATCAATGCGGAAGATGCGAGAAACATGCTGATTTATGTGGCAACAAAAGTGATCGACAAAAAGGCATATTTAACAGAGATTGATAGTGCAATTGGTGATGGCGATCATGGAATCGGTATGGCAGGCGGTATGAGAAGAGCCCGTAAAAAATTAGCTTCGATGAAGGGAGAGGAAAACGTTTATAAGATTTTCGAAACTGCCGGAAGAGAAATGCTCAATTCAATGGGAGGTGCTTCCGGGGTAATCTTTGGTTCGCTCTTCCTCGAAGGTGCTAAGGATATGGAAGCTGTAAAAGAAATCGGCGGAGATGAGCTTGCTGATATGGAACGGAAAAGCTTAAATGCGGTTCAAAGTATTGGAAAGGCTGAAGTGGGTGACAAAACAATGGTAGATGCTCTTTCTCCTGCGGTAACAGCTTTAGAAGCCAATAAAGGAAAAAGTTTATTGGAAATGCTTAAAGCTGCCGAACAATCCGCAGAAGAAGGTGTAGAAAACACGAAAAAGTATGTTGCTAAATTTGGTCGCGCAAAATCTCTTCTGGAAAGAGCAATCGGCCATCAGGACGCAGGGGCAACTTCGGTATGGCTTATTATCCAGGGTATGAGAGAATTTGTAGAAAACAAAATGGTATAGAAAGGATAAAAAAATGAGAATTGCGATTGGATGTGATCCTAACGCCCAGAAGGCAAAAGAAGAATTAATCAAATTTATGGAAAGCAAAAAATATGGAGAAATCACGGACTTTGGTAGTGAAGATCCTATTTATGCGAATACAGCTGTGAAGGTTGCAGAAGCTGTTGCTGCAGGTGAATACGATAGAGGTGTTTTAATCTGCGGAACAGGTCTTGGAGTATCTATTGCTGCGAATAAAGTGAAAGGAGCTTATGCTGCACTTTTATCTGATGTATATACTGCAAAAAGAGCACGTCTTAGCAATGATGCGAATATTGCATGTTTTGGTGCGTTTACGATTGGTAATAAACTAAGAGAGGAACTGATAGATGCATTCTTATCAAATGAATTTGTTCCTGGATGTTCTTCACAACCAAAGGTTGATGCTTTCAGAAAATATGAAAGTGAACATACAAAATAGTTGGAACTAATGACCAACAAGTTTTGACCTTTACCCCCCTAATTAAAAACGAGAAAAGGGAGCTGTTTGATATGCTCCCTTTTCTCATTTTTAATTACAACTTTTCATTTAATTAGTTATAGTTTTCGATGCAACGCATGAACATGCTCTTATCAATACCACAAACTGGGCATACCCAATCATCCGGAAGATCTTCAAAAGCAGTACCTGGCTTGATGCCATGCTCCGGGTCACCTTTTTCGGGATCATATGTGTAGCCACAAGGATTGCAGAAATATTTATCCATAGTATTTTATCTCCTTCTCAATATAGAAAACGAATTTTATCTGAAGTAAGTGAGTATGTTAAATCAGTTCAACATACCTTAATTTCTAAGAACACATTTAAGAACACACTTTAATTTTTTAAATAGAGCTAAAAATTAACCAAAATATCTTTCCAGTAAGCCTTTGAATGCTTTACCATGTCTAGCCTCATCACGAGCCATTTCATGAACGGTGTCATGAATTGCATCAAGATTAGCAGCTTTCGCACGTTTAGCAAGATCAAACTTGCCTGCTGTAGCACCATTTTCTGCATCTACACGAAGCTGAAGATTTTTCTTTGTAGAATCTGTTACAACTTCACCTAAAAGTTCTGCAAATTTAGCTGCATGCTCTGCTTCTTCCCAAGCTGCTTTTTCATAGTACAGACCAACTTCCGGATAACCTTCACGATGAGCAACTCTAGCCATTGCAAGATACATACCAACTTCAGAACATTCTCCGTTGAAGTTTGCACGAAGATCAGCGATGATATCTTCGGAACAGCCTTTTGCAACGCCAACTACATGCTCTGCAGCCCAAGTCATTTCCTCGCTCTGAGCTGTAAACTTATCTGCGCTTACACCACAAACAGGGCATTTTTCCGGAGCAGAATCTCCTTCATGAACATAACCACATACTTGACATACATATTTCATATTTTTGTTCTCCTTTTATATAAATTTTTTTATTTTAATAGGTAATCCTATTTTTAACTTGTTTATTAATCATTATGGATAAAAAATCATTATTTATGACAGCAATTACTGCATAATCCATAAAAATAAGCAGAATATCCGTTTATTTCACCATCAAAAGATTTTTCAGCTAAAACGGTCAAAAAATCAATGTTTTCCATTTCCAGATCTATAACTGCTCCACAAGAGGAACATATGAAATGATTATGAGTGGAAGTATCTGCATCAAAATGTTCCAGTCCATCTCCTACATTGATTTTTTGAATTTCACCAAGATCAGAAAGAAGCTGCAAATTCCGATAAACAGTTCCAAGACTTATATTCGGATAGGATTTACGGACATTTGTGTATACAACATCAGCTGTTGGATGATCTTTTCTGCTTATTAAAAAATTTCTGATTTCTTCTCTTTGTTTACTATATTTAAGAGCCATAACACCTCTACTCGATAACAGTAATCATTACTAATATTATAATATGTTGTATGACTGAGATTGTCAAGATATTTTCATATTTTTTTTATAAGATTATTCTTTCAATTTCACAATTTTATTCTTTACGTGTGTTATAATTCCACTTGTAGATTCAATATAGAAAAATAATATTTTTCGCTTACGTTATGTTGAAAGAGGAAAAAGAGTGAAACTTAAAACAAAACTGCTTCTTACATTTCTAATTATTGTTTTTGTACCATTATGCTTAATCGGTTTTGCCTTCTGGCTGCTTAAAATGGTAGCATTTTATACGGGCGCAAGCCTTGGTCTTCAAATTGATCCCCATACGATAGAAGACCTTGAGACAGAAATGGGAATGCTGATTGCTCCTAATTTTATGCTGTGCATGATTGTTGCAATTATCATTATTTTAATCGTAACAGCTCTTGCACTTGTACTCTGGATCTATTCCAGTGTTTTTAATCCGATCAGAGAATTGAATATCGCCATGAAAAATATTGCTGATGGAAACCTGGATTATCAGATGCCAAAACAGGAACAGAAAGGTGAACTGGGAGAGCTTTCTGTAAATTATGAAGAAATGAGGCTTCGATTAAAGGAGTCTATTGAAGAGAAACTGTCGCATGAAAGACAAAATAAAGAACTGATCAGCAATATTTCTCATGATTTAAAAACTCCGATCACTTCCATTAAAGGATATGTAGAAGGAATTATGGACGGTGTGGCTGATACCCCGGAAAAAATGAATAAATATATCAAGACGATTTACAATAAAGCAAATGATATGGATCGCCTGATCAATGAACTTACCCTTTATTCCGGAATTGATTCCAACAGAATCCCTTATAATTTCCATAGAATAAACGTAGCTGATTATTTTCAGGATTGTCTGGAAGAAGTCGGACTGGAGCTGGAATCCAGTAACATTATATTAAACTACAGCAATCTGGTTTCACCGGATACCATGGTCATAGCGGATCCGGAACAGCTGAAAAGAGTCATCAATAATATCATCAGTAACAGTATCAAATATATAGATAAAGAACAGGGTCTTCTGGAAATTCGTATCCTGGATGAAGTGGATGCCATAAGGATCGAAATCGAAGATAATGGAAAAGGTATTGCGGCCCGTGACCTGCCGAGAATTTTTGAGCGTTTTTATCGGACAGATGCATCCAGAAATTCTACCAAGGGAGGAAGCGGCATAGGTCTTTCCATTGTGAAAAAGATTGTAGAAGACCATGGAGGATATATCTGGGCTACCAGCAAAGAAGACGAAGGTACCTGTATGCATATCGTACTCCGTAAATATCAGGAATCAGAAGAAAAAAAGAAACAGAAATAGAAACAGAAAGACAAAATATTGAAAAAAGAAAAGCAAGATTAAGAAACGAGATAGAAAAAAGAACGGAAATAAATGCTAGAAAGGATTGAAATATGAGTAAGATTTTAATTATTGAAGATGAAGAGGCTATTGCAGATTTAGAGAAGGATTATCTGGAGCTCAGCGATTTTGAAGTGCAGATTGAATATACCGGTGATGATGGACTTCGTGCAGCATTAAATGGAGATTTTGATCTGATTATTCTGGATCTGATGCTTCCGGGTATGGACGGATTTGAAGTATGTAAGACTATCCGTGAAGAAAAAAATATCCCGATTATCATGGTATCTGCGAAAAAAGATGATATTGATAAAATCAGAGGTCTGGGACTGGGGGCAGATGATTATATGACGAAACCATTCAGCCCCAGTGAGCTGGTAGCAAGAGTAAAAGCACACATGGCAAGATACGACAGACTGGTTGGCGTTTCCCGGAGCAGAAATGATATCGTTGAAATACGTGGTATCAAGATTGATAAAACAGCCAGACGTGTCTGGGTGGATGGTGAAGAAAGAACCTTTACTACAAAAGAATTTGATCTTCTCACTTTCCTGGCCGAAAATCCAAATCATGTATATACAAAGGAAGAACTTTTCAGAGAGATCTGGGATATGGATTCCATCGGTGATATTGCAACCGTTACCGTTCATATTAAGAAGATACGTGAGAAGATTGAGTTTGATACATCCAAGCCACAATATATTGAAACTATTTGGGGCGTAGGGTACAGATTTAAGGTGTAAAAATGCAAATAAAAGGCTTATACACCGCATAAATACTGATAGAAATTGCTTTCGTGATGTGGTAATATATGATAAAATGTTACCAAAAATATTACCATAGG
>JBJENT010000232.1:0-7387 GCA_051880335.1 Lachnospiraceae bacterium | reverse complement strand
GACGATATGAAACTGAACCTGATGGTGGCCAGCGGCATGATGAAAAACTATGGGATGAAAATCGATACTGCCAGCAGCGGAAAAGAAGCCATTGAGATGGTTCAGAAGCAGGACTATGATATCGTATTCATGGATCACATGATGCCGGAAATGGATGGTGTCGATACCACCAGAAGAATCCGGGAGCTGGGCGGAAAGTATAAAGATCTTGTCATTATTGCATTAACGGCCAATGTTCTGGGTGAAGCAAAAGAACTTTTCTCAGAAGAGGGTATGCAGGACTTCCTGGGTAAGCCAATCAGCCTGAAGGCACTAAACGAAATCATGGATAAATGGCTTCCGGTAAAAGAAGAAGCATAGCGGTGCTTTAAGAGGTTACGAGCTTTAAAGACTGTTTTTCTGATATTCTTTTGGTTTCATGCCCATATGACGTTTGAACATCTGGCAAAAATATGCAGGGCTTGCAAATCCCACCAGATTTGCAGCTCTGGTGACAGATTCCCCCTGTTTTAGCAGAGGCAGGCTGTTTTGAATCCGCAGCACGGTCAGATATTCCATAATGGTCATATTCATATATTTCTTAAAGAAACGACAACATTCATTTTTGCAGATGTTGATGTGACCGGATATTTCATCCAACGTAATATTTTCTGAATAATGATCCTGTAAATATGCAATGATCTCCTGGAGACGTTGCATATTTTTATTTGTTCCTTTATTCACCTGAGGCAGGGAATAAAAGTAGGAATAGATCTTATGCCAGATGCGGGTCAGCAGGATGTGAATCTCCAGTTCATAATCGAACTCCTTTTTTTCGGAAATCTCATAGATTTCCAGCATCATATCCAGAATCTCTTTCTTCCAGGGAGTGGAACCTTCTAACTGAAAAGAACCGCATTCGGTATTTTCCACAATGAAATCCACATACTTTCTTTGCAGAATGCTCCCCTCGTAACCGTAAAGAAAACGGGGATGAAAGGTGATGGAAAGATAAGAACAATTTTCTGAGCCAAGCTGAATCCCGGAATGAAGGGTATTACTGTTTCCAAAGATCCCTTCACCGGATTTTAAAAAGTAGATTTTGTCGTTGACACGATATTCCATCCGGCCGGATAAAACATAGGTTAATTCGATTTCAGGATGCCAGTGCCACAGAAACATTCCCTGCTCATACGCTTCGATATGCTCAATACATACGTTGACAGGGAAGGAAAAATCACCATGGTTTTTGATTTCTTTTCTGGTTTCTTCGATTTTTATCTGCATTTCTCAATATCCTTATAATATTACGCAATTTTATTATTGTTTATTATCAATTTTCTTATTATTCTGATATTAGAGTCAGAATATAACAGATTCTGGCAAAGTGCAAGTAAAACTTATTGGGAGGGATATACATATGTTAAACGAGTTACTGGAGAAATTTAAGGAACTTTATGGGGGAAATGGTGACATCCGTACTTATTTTGCACCGGGCCGGGTCAACCTGATCGGTGAGCATACGGATTATAACGGCGGGCACGTTTTTCCATGTGCACTTACTCTGGGAACCTATGCAGTTGCAAGAAAAAGAGAAGATGATGTACTTCGTTTTTATTCAGTTAATTTTGAAAGAGATGGAATTTATGCATCTTCCCTGAATGACCTGGTACCTAAAAAGCAGGCAGGATGGACCAATTACCCGAAGGGAGTTATGTGGGCATTTGAGAAGAGAAATTATCACTTAACAAGTGGTCTGGATATTGTGATTGGCGGAAATATTCCAAACGGTTCAGGACTTTCTTCTTCTGCATCGCTGGAAGTGCTTACCGGTCTTATTCTCAGAGACATGTTTGAACTGGATCATATTACAAATCAGGAACTGGCGCTGATCGGCCAGGACGCTGAGAATAATTTTAATGGTATGAACTGCGGTATTATGGATCAGTTTGCCAGTGCTATGGGCAAAAAGGATTGTGCTATTTTCCTGGATACTGCAACTCTGGAATGTGAATACGCGCCGCTTCAGCTGGAAAATGCCAAGATTGTGATCACAAATAGTAATGTAAAACACAGTCTGGTAAATTCTGCTTATAACGAAAGAAGACGTCAGTGTGAAACTGCACTGGCAGAAATTCAGAAAGTGCGCGATATCAAGACCCTGGGTGATCTGACAGAAGAAGATTTTGAAGCAGTAAAAGATGCGATTACAGATCCAGTTTGCCAGAAACGTGCAAAACATGCAGTTTATGAAAATGTTCGTACCATTAAGGCTGTAGAAGCATTAAAAGCAAATGACCTGGCTACCTTTGGAAAACTGATGAATGCTTCCCATACATCCCTGCAGTATGATTATGAAGTATCCTGCGATGAAATCGATGTGCTGGTTTCTACAGCTTGGGAAATCCCGGGCGTGATCGGCTCCCGTATCACCGGAGGCGGTTTCGGTGGTTGTACAGTAAGCCTGGTGGAGAATGATAAAGTGGATACCTTTAAGGAGATCGTTGGTAAAACCTATACAGAAAAAACTGGACTTCATGCAGACTTTTATATTGTAAGCTGCGGAGAAGGTGCACATAAGATTTCCTGATGGAAAACACCGGAGGGAAGTTATCGAAAGGTAAAACAATAAAGGAAAACCATCAAAGGGAAATTGCCGAAAGGGAAAATCACCGAAAGGGAAAATCGGCGAGAGGAAATCAGGGAGAAAAATATGTTAAGTGAAAGTATAGCAAAGCTGGTTCAGTATGGAATTAAGACAGAACTTCTGCCACCCTGTGAAAGAACTTATGCAATCAATCTTTTATTAGACCTTTTTCAGGAAGACAGCTATGAAGAACCGGAAACTATTCCGGAGAACTCTGATCTGGAAGACATTTTAAAAGAGCTTTTAGAGGAAGCAGTGGCAAGAGGAATCATTGAAGACAACATCACCGAAAGAGATCTGTTTGATACAAGGCTGATGAATACACTGGTTCCCAGACCGGCACAGGTTCAGCAGCAGTTCTGGTCTCTTTATAAAGAGGCTCCTGAGAAGGCTACAGCATATTATTATAAACTCAGCCAGGACAGCGATTATATCAGACGTTACCGGGTGAAAAAGGACCTGAAATGGAAAGTGCCAAGCCAGTATGGGGATATTGATATTACCATCAATCTTTCCAAACCGGAAAAAGATCCCAAAGCCATTGCAGCAGCCAGAAATGCGAAGGCAAGTTCCTATCCGAAATGTTTATTATGTATGGAAAACGAAGGCTATGCAGGACGAATCAACCATCCTGCCAGAGAGAACCATCGCATCATTCCCATTACGGTAAATGACAGTGCATGGGGATTTCAGTATTCTCCATATGTGTATTATAATGAGCATTGTATTGTCTTTAACGGACAGCATACACCAATGAAGATCGAAAGAAACACATTTGTGAAGCTGTTTGATTTTGTAAAGCAGTTCCCACATTATTTCCTGGGATCCAATGCAGACCTGCCTATCGTCGGTGGTTCCATTCTGAGCCATGACCATTTCCAAGGCGGGCATTACACTTTTGCCATGGCAAAAGCACCCATGGAGATGGAAGTTACCATTCCGGGATACGAAGATGTGGAAGCAGGGATTGTAAAATGGCCACTGTCGGTTATTCGTATTCGTCATAAAGACGAAACTAAATTGATCGATCTGGCATCTCATATATTGGAAGCCTGGAGATCCTATACCGATGAAGAAGCCTATATTTTCGCGGAAACCGATGGAGAACCCCACAATACCATTACACCCATTGCCCGGAAAGTGGGAGATGTTTTTGAACTGGATCTGACACTTCGGAATAACATTACCTCTCCGGAGCATCCTCTTGGTGTATATCATCCCCATGCGGAAAACCACCATATCAAGAAAGAAAATATCGGTCTGATTGAAGTCATGGGACTGGCCGTACTTCCAGCCAGACTGCGGGAAGAACTGGAGCTTTTGAAAGAATATATTCTGGAAAAGAAAGATATTTCATCCAATGAAAAAATCGAAAAGCATGCTGCCTGGGTGGCAGAATTTCTTCCTCAGTATGCATCTGTGACGGAGGAAAATATCACAGAGATTCTACAGGCAGAAGTCGGAAAAGTATTTGTAAAAGTATTGGAAGATGCCGGGGTATATAAATGTACACCTGAAGGCAGAGCAGCGTTTATGAGATTCTTGAATACATTGTAAATTGCTGTTTGATTCATTAATCTATGACATAGTAAATGGAACTATTATAGATATTGGTATCTTGTATAGAATTTAAAAGGACATGGAGGAATTGGTTATGAAAAAAATAATGATTACAGGTGGTGCCGGTTATATCGGCAGCCATACAGCGATTGAACTGATCAAATCCGGATATGAAGTTGTCATTTTTGATAATTTCTGCAATTCATCACCGGAATCCATCAAACGGGTAGAAAAACTGACCGAAAGTACCATTCCATTTTATGAGGGAGATATTCGGGATGCGGATACATTGAGCCAGGTATTTGAAAAAGAAAAACCGGACGCGGTGATTCACTGTGCAGCTTTAAAAGCAGTAGGCGAATCCGTGCGGAAACCTTTGGAATATTATCAGAACAATATTACCGGAACCCTGACATTACTGGATGTGATGAGAAATTATAATGTGAAGAACATTGTATTCAGCTCCTCCGCAACGGTATATGGTGCAGCAGAAGTTATGCCGATCACAGAAGACTGCCCAAAAGGACAGTGCACTAACCCATATGGCTGGACCAAATCCATGATGGAACAGATCATGTCTGATCTTCAGAAGGCAGATCCGGAATGGAACGTTATTCTTTTGAGATATTTCAATCCGGTAGGCGCTCATGAAAGTGGAATGATCGGAGAAGATCCAAAAGGTATTCCAAACAATCTGATGCCATATATCTCGCAGGTAGCTGTTGGAAAACTGGAGAAGCTGGGTGTGTTTGGTGATGATTATGATACACCGGACGGAACCGGTGTACGTGACTATATTCACGTAGTGGATCTGGCAGTGGGACATGTGAAGGCAATTGATTATATCTTTACGAATCCCGGTCTGGATGTGATCAACCTGGGAACCGGAACAGGATATTCGGTACTGGATATGGTAAAAGCTTTCTCTAAAGCATGTGGTAAGGATATTCCATATGAAATCAAACCACGTCGTGCCGGAGATGTAGCAGTATGTTATTCAGATCCTGCAAAAGCAGCAAGAGTGCTGGGATGGAAGGCTGAAAGAGGCCTGGATGAAATGTGTGCAGACAGCTGGAGATGGCAGTCACAGAATCCAAAGGGATATGAGGCATAGAGCCGAAATTCCGGAAAAAATATTAGTTTACAAAAATATATTAGTTTACAAAAATGCAATGTCAGGGCTGGCATTGCATTTTTTGCTGGACTTTGCTGGAAAAAACTTGACAGTTGAATAGGTACTCTGTCAATGTATTATCTATGACAGAATATGAGAAATAAAGCAAAACGTGGAGGAATCTGTATATGAATGAATTTACAAAATATGTAAGTTCACAATTTAAAAATCCGAGAGGACTTGGTGGAGTCATTATCAGTATTATTCAGAATATAATTAATAGAGCTATGTATGACAATGTAGCTGCAATTGTAAGTTTGAAAACGAATGACCGAGTTTTGGATATTGGCTATGGAAATGGGTACCTGCTACGAAAATTGTATCAGAAGCAGGAGGTTGAATTATATGGCATAGACATTTCCGATGATGCAAGGAAAATGGCATTTAAGAGAAATAGAAAAGCGGTAAGGGCAAATCATTTGCATTTATCGGTAGGAGATTGTTGTAATCTTCCATATGAAGAAGGTATTTTTGATGCTGTGACATCCATAAATACAATTTATTTTTGGAAAGATACAGTAAAAGGGTTATCTGAAATTCGTCGAACTCTTAAGAAGGGAAAGTCATTCTATAATGTTGTATATACAAAGGAGCATCTAGATACCATTAAATATACGCAAATCGGATACAAGAAATTCGAACCTGGGGAACTAGAAGAGTATGGTGAGCTGGCAGGCTTTGAAAAGATAGAAATAAAAGAGATTATGAAAGGGAAGAGTTTTGTGGTGATATACACAAAGTAATATGGGAGAATTTCATGTTTTGGGATATAGCTGCAAATTTTTACGATATTTTTGAGAAATATTATAATGGAGAGGTAAATCGCAAACTGGCTTTACAGGTTGCAGAGTTTGTTGAAAAAGATGACAGAGTCCTGGAGTGTGCCTGTGGAACAGGAATGATTACAAAAGAAATCGCTCCAAAATGCAGGGAACTTATTGCCACAGATTATTCTGAAGGTATGTTAAGACGAGCAAAACAGAACTGTGAGGGTTTCAAAAATGTGAAAATCAGAAGAGCAAATATCATGAAAATAAACTGCAAAGATGGTGCTTTTGATAAGGTTGTTGCAGGCAATGTGATTCATTTATTAGAGGAACCATATGCTGCTCTTGATGAACTTATGAGAGCATGTAAAAACGGGGGGCAGGTTATTATTCCTACCTATGTTAATAATGAGAACAGTGGAAAACCAGGTATTTTCATCCGTTTTTTGGAGAAGTTTGGAGCTGATTTAAAAAAACAGTTTGATTTTACATCATACAAACTGTTCATGGAGAAGACGGGATATAGTAATATAAAGTATATTTTGGTTGAAGGAAAGATGCCTTGTGCAATTGCAATCATAACAAAGAATACAAGAGTAAATGAATGAGAGATGCTAAAGATAGCTGGTGGTGGCAAAATGGAGATTAGATATATTACTTCTACTGATGATAGAATGATAATAAGTAAGATATATGAAGAAAGCTGGAAATATGCTTATAAGGGAATCATACCACAACACTATCTGGATTCGATTCCAGAGGGGAGATGGGTATCCAATATAGATAACCCACTCTGGAAAACATTGGTTTGCATTGACAATGGTAAAATAGTGGGAACAAGCAGCTTTTGCAAATCCCGCTTTGTACAGTTTCGTGACTGTGGTGAAATTATTTCCATATACCTATTGCCGGAGTACATGGGAAAAGGTTACGGAAAGGTGTTAATGGAATCTATCATTTCAGAACTGAAAAAGCAGGGATATAAAAATCTTTTTCTATGGGTTCTTGAGGATAATATCAGAGCAAGACATTTTTACGAACAATTTGGGTTCCTGCAGGCTGACGATTTTTTGGAAGATAATATTGGTGGGAAAGATTTACGAGAAGTCAGGTATATTTATTCAGTACTTTAGCTTCTCACTGTCTTGATAATTTTTGTTATAAGGTATATACTATGTATATACTGTATGTAAGGAGGTATCTTAATGCAAGCACAAGTAAAAGAATGGGGAAATAGTCAAGGAATCAGATTGCCAAAAG
>JBJENT010000231.1:0-7441 GCA_051880335.1 Lachnospiraceae bacterium | reverse complement strand
AATTCAAAAAAGGGTGTGAAAAGTATATTGACAAAATCGACACGAGTGTCTATAATAAAGAAATCGACACGAGTGTCTAAAAATGGAGGAGAATGGTTTGACACCAAAAAAAGAAAGAACCCGAGAACATATTTTAGAAAAATCCTATGAATTATTTGCTAAAAATGGATTTCATGCGGTATCCATGAAGGATGTATGTGAGGCAACAGAACTGAGCCGCGGTGGACTTTACAGTCATTTTCCGGGAACAAAGGAAATTTTTGAAGCAATTCTCGAAAAACTCAATGAGAAAGATGCCATGAATTTTCATGAGGAGATGGAAAAAGGAACTTCGGCTACCAGAATTCTGGAAAACGCATTGGTACTTATGAAAGACGAGATGAATCATCCGGAGGATTCCCTCAGTCTTGCCATGTACGAATATGCCGGTAAAGTTGGGAAGGAAGGCATGGACCAGTTTAATCAGATCGGCGAGGAAAAATGGACCGACCTGATTGAATATGGCATTCAGCGTGGAGAATTCAAACAGGTGGAAGTGGAAGAAATCGTAAATGTGATTTTATATGTTTATCAGGGCGTCCGAATGTGGAGCCGGATTATCCATATGAAACCGGAAACCATAGACTCCATTATCGGATACATCCGAAGGGAATTAGAAATACATCCGGAGAAATAGAAATACATCCGGAGAAATAGAGATGAATCCGGGAAAATAGTGATAAGTCCTGAAATGAATTTGTAAAAGAGGTATTGAAATGGAAGAGAAAAGAATAAAAATCGGAACCATACCGGCTGTTTTGTATGGGGAAAAGGCCGACAAGGTCTACCTGTATATTCACGGAAAGCTGGGACGGAAAGAAGAGGCGGCAGATCTGGCTGAAATTGTATGTCCAAATGGTTTTCAGGTGCTGGCTGTTGATATGCCGGGGCACGGAGAGCGAAAAGAAGAGGTAGATAGATTTCTTCCCTGGGAGATTGTTCCCGAACTTCAGATGGTTATGGAATGGGCTAAAGAAAGATGGCAATCGGTTTCCCTCAGGGCGAACAGTATCGGTGCCTATTTTAGTATGCTCAGCTTTGCAGAGGATACGCTGGAGAATGTTTTGTTTGTTTCGCCTATTCTGGACATGGTACAGCTGATTGAAAATATGATGCTGTGGACTGGTGTCAGTGTATCGGATCTGGAGAAGCAAAAACGAATAGAAACACCTTTTGGGGAGACTCTTGACTGGACCTATTACCAGTATGCGAAGAGTCATGTGATCCGTAAATGGGATCATCCTACCAAAATTCTTTATGCGGGAAAAGACAATATGACCAGCAGGGGTACCGTAGATCGTTTTGTAAAGGAACATCATGCAAAGCTGGAGGTTATGGAGGAAGGAGAGCACTTTTTCCATACACCGGAGCAGCTGGTGGTACTGAGACGCTGGACGGAAAAGAACTTTTGAATGGGAGAGGTAAAGAAAATGATTTTATACACAGAAAGACTGATTCTGCGCCCCTGGGAAGAATCAGACGCAGAAAGCTTATATGAATATGCAAAAAATCCGGAGGTTGGTCCGATTGCCGGATGGCCTGTGCATACCAGCGTGGAAAACAGTCGGGAGATTATCCGCGACGTTTTGTCAGCAGAAGAAACCTATGCGGTATGCCTTCGGGAAGACAATAAAGCAATCGGAAGTGTGGGACTCATGATAGGGGAACACAGCAATCTGGATCTGCCTGAGGAGGAAGGAGAAATCGGATATTGGATCGGCGTCCCATTCTGGGGCCGGGGTCTGATTCCGGAAGCAGTTCGGGAAGTGATACGCCATGGCTTTGAGGATTTGAAACTGAAACGTTTATGGTGTGGTTATTTTGATGGAAATATCAAATCCAGAAGAGTGCAGGAAAAGTGCGGTTTCGTATACCACCATACCAATAAGGATATTTACTGGAAACTGATGGATGATATTCGAACAGAACATATCACCTGTTTAGAACCGGACTCCAACAGAAAATAGCGAAGAGTATTTCATCTTTTCAGGTGATGAGATGAACTGCAATACCATGCAGATTAATAATTATAAAAAATCGAAATAATATGAAAAAAAGCAGTTGACTCTCCCCTTTAGGTAAGGGTGTATCCTCCATCTTGTAAAGAGATAGGAGGGTAAAAAAATGAGTGAAACGTGTTTGGAAATCCGTGGCTTAACAAAATGTTATAACGGACGAAGGGTAGTGGATGATGTATCTTTCTCGGTAGAAAAAGGTACGGTTTTCGGTCTTCTGGGACATAATGGTGCAGGAAAAAGTACTACCATTGAAATGATTCTGGGACTGAAAAAACCGGAGAAAGGAACAGCACTTGTATTTGGAAAGGAGGTGGCAAAACACAAAAAATAGAGTTTTGAAAAAATAGGAGTTCAACTTCAGGCATCCTTTTATCAGGAAACGATCCGGGTAGAAGAGGTCTGTAAAGAACGGACAGCTCTTTATCAGAATCCAAGAGATTATAAAGAACTTTTACAGCAATTTGGACTGTCTCAATTGGAAAAGAGTCCGGTTAACAAATTATCCGGAGGAGAAAGACAGAGATTGTCTGTAGCTCTGGCACTGATCGGTAATCCGGAAATCGTATTTTTAGACGAATTGACCACAGGACTGGATGTGGCAGCCAGAAGAGAAGTATGGCGGACACTGAAAGAATTAAAGGACAGCGGTATGACGATTTTCCTGACCACACATTATATGGAAGAAGCAGAGAAGCTTTGTGATCGGATTACATTATTAAAGAATGGAAAGATTCTCACAGAAGGAACTGTGGACGAAGTGGTTGCACGTTCCCCCTACGACAATCTGGAAGAAGCATATCTTTGGTATATGGATGAGGAGGTTGAATTATGAAAAGATTTTTGAGATTATATGAAATAGAACAGAAATTGTTTTTCCGTTCAGCGGACGTGTTTATTTTCAATTTATGTATGCCGGTGGTCACACTGATTATGATTGCGCTGATTGGCGGAAATAAAAGTGCCGGAGAAAATATGACCTATCTGCAGAGTGCATTTGCATCGCTGATCTGTGTGGGCATTTGCTGCAGTGCATTTATGAGCATTCCGATTGTGATGGTAGATTACCGGGATAAGAAAATACTGAAATCCTTTTACTGCAGTCCCTGTAGTCCGGCCTGGCTGCTTGGAGCAGATACGCTCTGCAGCGGAGTGATGAGTATCATTTCTGCGATACTGGTGGCAGCAGTCGCAATCATCGGTTTCGGATATCGTATGGAAGGAAATGTACTTGCTTTTATCGGAGCGTGGTTTTTAACCATGATCTCCATGTTTTCCATTGGTCTGATGATTGCCAGTGTGTGTAAAACAGCAAAAACCATGAATGTGGTGGCATCTCTGGTTTATTTCCCTATGTTGCTTTTTTCCGGAGCAACCATTCCTTACGAACTGTTTCCAAAAGGATTACAACACATCGCAGATTTTTTGCCGCTTTCTCAGGGAATTCAGCTGATGAAAGCCATATCTACCGGAAACAGCGTGGAACATATATACGGAATCATCGTGTTAGTCGCTATAACCGTTGTGTGTACAGCGATTTCACTGAAAACATTCCGATGGGAATAAAGGATTCCGGTAAACATAAGTGCTCACGACCAATCATGGGAAGGTTGTGGGCTTCCATCAATGGCATATGAAAGGATTTTGCTTATGAATATGACAGAAGAACATTTCTACGATCAGAAAGAAGAGGATGTTTTATACAAAATCGGGATGTTTGCCCAGATGAATCATATTACGGTAAAGACGCTGCGTTTCTATGAAGAGCAGGGATTGTTATTCCCTGCAAAAATAGATGAATACAGTGGATATCGTTATTATAAAATGAGCCAGATGGAGACCGTACATAGGATTCTGGCGTTAAAGGAAGCCGGATTTAAAATCGATGATATAAAAGCTTTGAACAGCGGCCAGGATGAAACCAGCTTTTTGACTCAGAAAAAGAATGAAATCTTAGCAAAGATTGCAGATCTTACCCTGCAGTTGTCCAAGCTGGATGCCTATTTGTCCGGAGTTTCTGCTTCTTTGGCGTCTCCTGTTCGGGTTAAGACGATTCCTGAAGTGCGGTGCGCTGTGATGGAAAGCCGGATTGAATCCTATGATGAGCTTTTTAAAAGAATGCCGGAAATGGGGGCCTGTATGGAAGAGGCAGGATGCGTCTGCCTCCTTCCGGAGTACTGCTTTACCAACTATCTGGAACCAGGTTATAAAGACGAAAACATACTGATTGAGACCTGTGAAGCTATTTCAAAAAAGGAAAGAGATGTGGAAGGGCTGAAAGATAAAGTTTTCCCGGAAATCGAAGCAGCATGTGTATTTCACAAGGGTTCTTATGCGAACTTCTCCCAGACCTATGCGGTTATCCTGAAATATATTGAAGAAAATCATTACGAGATTTGCGGACCCATTCGTGAAAGTTATATCGATGGCGTTTGGAATAAAGATTCGGTGGAGGAGTGGCTTTCTGAAATCCAGATTCCGGTACGAAAAAGAGTGTGAAGTATTTCCACTCTTTTTTTATTGACATATGGTAAACGGTCGTTTACTATATGAGGTGTGGGATGATAAAGCAGTAAAATAGAAAGAAGTAGGAAAAGAGAAAAAGAGAAACAGGAAAAGAGAAATCAAAAATGAGTGAAGTGATAAGAGCACGTGTGATTTCCGTGCAGAGAGAAAGCTATCTGGTAAGAACGGAAAAATGTGAGAAGATGGAATACATGGCCCATCTCAACGGAAACTTGAGAGAGGCAGAACAATTTCCAATCGTAGGAGACTATGTTCAAGTGCTGGTGGATGATTATGACAGCGCTTTGATCGTGGCCATTGAAAAACGGAGAAGCTATTTTGCCAGACCGGATAGAGGTGGCCATAGTGACGGTTTTGTGAAAACAATGAAAGAGCAGCCGGTGGTTGCCAATTTTGATTATGTTTTTATCATCACCTCCTTAAATCAGGATTTTAGTGTGAATCGTATTGCCAGATATGCATCCATTACAGAATCCGGTGGAGGAACACCGGTGGCCATACTTACCAAGGCAGATTTATGTGATCAGGTAGAAGAATATGTGGCCCAGGTTCGGCAGATCAATGATTCCATGGATATCATTCCGGTCAGTTCCTATACCGGGGAAGGACTGGACCGGATTCGAAAGTATTTTAAGGAAGGCGTGACCATTGCCCTTCTTGGATCTTCCGGTGCAGGAAAATCTACACTGATCAATACCCTTGCAGGAAAAGAAATCATGAAAGTAAATGAAATCCGGGAAGAAGATTCCAAGGGAAGGCATACCACCACGCATCGACGGATGATTGAACTGGACGGTGTCAGTCTGATTGATACACCGGGTATGCGGGAAATCGGAGTGTGCGATGTGGAAGAGGGTATCAACCGAACCTTTGAGGATATTGCTGAACTGGTCTGCCAGTGCAGATTTTCCGACTGCACCCATGAGGGAGAGCCGGGATGCGCAGTGCAGAAAGCCATAAAAGATGGACTGCTTGACCGGGAACGCTGGGAGATGTATCTACGCCTGCAGATGGAAAGTGGATGGGCAAAAGAGAAAAAGCAGCAGAAGATGGTGGAAATCGCCAAGCAGAGAAAAGGGTTAAAGAAGAAAAAACGTTAAATAAAAAAGTACAAAGAGGAAAAGTGTAAAAAGTGTTGAAAAGAAATAATTAAGAACAAAAGTATAAAAGCAAAAAGAGCAGGAGGGATTTTTTGAAGGATACAAAACAGAGGATATTGGAGATTGCTCTTGAGTTATTTGCCAGAGACGGTTATGTGGCAGTATCTACCAGCCAGATTGCCGGTGAGCTTGGCATTACTAAAGGAGCACTTTATAAACATTATAAAAATAAAAGAGATATTTTTGACAGCATTGTAAAGAAAATGGAGCAGCGGGACGGAGAACTGGCAGAAGAGAATGAGGTGCCCACGGAGGATATTTCAAAAGTAGAAGCAAGTTATAATCAGGTGACTCCGACACAATTTTTGGAATACAGCAAAGAGATGTTTCTTTATTGGACCGAAGATGAGTTTGCCACCAATTTCCGGAAAATGCTGACTCTGGAACAATACCGTGACCCGGAAATGAGCAGGCTTTATCATCAATATCTTGGAGATGGGCCAAGAAACTATGTGAAAAATATTTTTGCCGGCATGGGCTATGAAGATGCCGATATGCGTGCTATGGCATTTTATGGAACGATGTTTCTGGGATACAGTATCAGTGACGCTGCCGAAGATAGAAATGCTGTGAAACTGCAGATTTTTTCTGCTATGGAAAATCTTATAAAAAAATAGGGAAAAAGTTAAATAAGAGAAATAAGAAAGAGGAATAAAGCGATGAAAGAACAATATATCATTCGATTAGAAAGAAAAGAAGAACAACGAGAAGTAGAAAACCTGGTGAGAGAATCCTTTTGGAACGTATACCGTCCGGGCTGTCTGGAACATTATGTTCTGCACCAGCTTCGCCAGGATAAGGATTTTATACCGGAGCTTGATTTTGTAATGGAGATGGATGGAAAGCTGATCGGCCAGACGATGTATATGAAAGCATCCATACAGGCAGATGACGGAAGAGTTATTCCGATTATGACCATGGGACCCATTGGGATTGCGCCGGAGTATAAGCGAAAAGGATATGGAAAGATTCTGCTGGATTATTCCCTGGAGAAAGCAGCCCAGATGGGCGGCGGGGCGGTATGCTTTGAAGGAAATATTGATTTCTACGGAAAGAGTGGTTTCGTGGAGGCAAGCACAAAAGGAATCCGGTATCATGGAGTACCGGAAGGGGAAGATGCGCCTTTCTTCTTATGTAAAGAATTGATTCCCGGCTATCTGGACGGAATTACCGGTGTGTATTCTACGCCGGAAGGATATTTTGTAAGTGAGGAAGAAACAGAGGAATTTGACAAATCTTTCCCACCAAAAGAAAAACTTAAACTTCCGGGACAATTGTTTGGATAGAATGAATCGGATATGAAAAAAAGCATAAAAAGCTATCCATCCTGCGTAAAATGAGATAAGATAATACATGAGAAGCATTACAATATTGAATATATGCTACATACTGTAGTCACATGGTTAAGATTACCTGGTAAATGCCATATGTCAAATACCAAATACTATGTGCTGCATGTTACAAAAGGAAAGGATGAGGTAATTCATATGGGACTTATTAAAGCAGCAATCGGTGCAGCAGGCGGAACACTGGCAGATCAGTGGAAAGAGTTTTTCTACTGCGATTCATTGAGCAGTGATGTCATGGTAGTAAAGGGACAGAAACGTGTAGGAGGAAGATCCTCTAATACCAAGGGAAATGATAACATTATTTCCAATGGTTCCGGAATCGCAGTAGCCGATGGACAGTGTATGCTCATTG
>JBJENT010000230.1:0-7507 GCA_051880335.1 Lachnospiraceae bacterium | reverse complement strand
TGACCTGATCATTGAGCACTATGAATTTCCCGGAAACTATCTGATTTTACTGTTCCGTGATGCTTACGATGTGATGACCAAAACTTCCGACAACCAGAAACTGGATGAGTCCGAAGAGGTCTATGAATATCTGCTTTGTGCCATCTGTCCGGTTTGTCTTTCCAAGCCGGGACTTGGGTATCGTGAAGACGAAAATCGAATCGGTGCCCGGATACGTGACTGGGTGGTAGGTGCTCCGGATGTGGGCTTTGTTTTTCCAGCCTTCTCTGATCGAAGCACAGATATCCACTCCCTGATCTATTACATAAAAGATCCAAAGGATTCCCATCCTGATTTTATCGAGGATGCTTTGGGCTGTGGTCGTAAACGTACTGCCACAGAACAGCAGCAGACCTTCCATTCCATTGTAAAACGGGCTCTTGGTCCGGGTGAAGATGACAACGAGGAGCTTCTTTTGCAGATTCAGGAAAGTCTTCAGGACAAGCTTATGCCGGAAGAAGAATTTCTGATGGAAGAAACCGGACCTACTCTGTTAACTGAGGAAGTGGTAGATGAAGTTCTTACGGAAAACGGTATCCTTGGCGATACAGCCAGACAGATTCGGGAAGATGTAAACAAAGAGTTTTCACAGGCCATGCCGGAAGTCCAGAATTTAATTGATGCAAAAGCCTTGGAAAAAAATGCCAGGATCAAAGAGGAAGAAACCCTGCGTCTTCAGGTTCAGGAACTTCAAAAAGAGCTGATTCAGAAAAGCTTTCCTGATCAGGATGAATATGAAGAACCTGCCAAAAAATATGACGTGATTCTCCGTGTGAAACCAGAAAAGGCTTCCCAGATCAAATCAGAAATCATTGGAGGGCAGAAATGCCTGATCATTCCCATGGAGGAAAATGAACATATTAATTTAAACGGTATCAATACACAAGTTTGACACTCCCCACAGCTAAAGCAAGGGGTTTTACGACACATTGGATAACAAAAGAGTGCCTTTTCAGGCACTTTTTTGATAGCAGAAAGTTCTTTCCTGCAAAGTATGTATGATAGCTTTGGTGTCAATCTGTTCCATCCTATGATACAGCCAGACAACAATTCCAAAGGACAAAATCTGTGCAAAAACAATACGGAACAGCAGGAATTCATCTATTCCACTACCGGTCACCACATGAATCAGATTAGATGCGATTACGTTATTAAAAATATGATCTCCCACTCCCATCCAGACAGATCCTGTCATTTTATAAAGGAGTCCCCATTTCAGTCCCATCAATCCTGCCATCACAAAATAAACTGCTACCATGCAGATCATGGTTCCGATTCCTGTTTTCCCATCACAAAAATTTCTGATAGGTACTACAATCTGCCATACACCAAACAGCATCGCTGAAAACAAGTTAACCATCCAGAATCTGTATTTTTCCTGTCCGATTTTCATAAAAATCCCACGGAAAATGCCTTCCTCCATGATCACGTTGATCAGGTTGAATACCAGACAAAACAGAAAAAACGCCAGCTCTGTCTGTTCCAGTTTGTGACCATTTAAGGAAAAGCCGGTAGAAAAAAATTGAATCACCGGATTTTTCCCCATCTGGGTCAAACACTTTATTTCAACTCCATATGCCACAAAGAAACAGCAGGCAGATAATCCCATTCCAATCAGAAGGTCTCGCAAAAAAGTCCTGGATTTGAACCCTATATCTCCCCAGCGCCAGTTTGTCACCAATAAGCATAGAAGCAAAATGCCGATTCCCCAGATTTTATGTATAAAATTCTCTGCAAAAATAGTCTCATCTGTCCGTAACAGGAAATACTCTGCCAGTCTTCCGATAAGGCAGAATCCAAAAATCATCAAACAGACTTTTATTGGAAATATTTCCGTCTGTTTTTTCAAAAAAATCACCCCTTATAACAAAAACAATATTGTACAACATCGTTTTGCAACACCGTTTTATTATATGAAAAGATGATATTAATGTCAATAGATTCTTTTGCATTGCTTTTACAAAGCTTCTCTCCACCATTGTCTCCACCATTGTCTCCACAAAAGCTATTTCCACCTGCAATTTCCTGTAGCCGGATTATCAATCAGTTCTCCCTCTTCTGTAAAACGTGACCCATGACAGGGACAGTCCCAGGAATGTTCCACTTTATTCCACTTCAGGGCGCAGCCCAGATGCGGACACCTTTTGACCGTTGGCCATAGTAAATTCTTTGTTGCCTCAAATCCATTCAAAAAAAGCTGAGGTCGAAGCATACTCCTGGATGGCCAAAACAGCTTTTCATAAGGATTCTCTTTTCCCATGATCATATCACACAGGAGGTTCGCTGCTACCATGGAAGAGGTCATTCCCCATTTATTAAAACCGGTTGCCACAAATAATCCCTTGGAATTTAAATAATAACGTCCAATATAAGGCACCTGATCCAGCGTCATACAGTCCTGGGTGGCAAAACGATACTTCTCCTTTGCGTTCGGATAATGTTTCCTGGCAAATTCGGATATTTCCTCCCAGTTTCCACCCTCTTTCCCGGTTCTATGACTTCCGCCTCCAATCAATAAATAATCCTGATAGCTCCGAAAAGAAAGTCCTGTTCGCGATTCATCCACATACATTCCCTCCATTTTTTCCACGTTTTCATAGGCAATTACATAGGAACGATGCTGATACATTTTCAGAAAATAGCTACCATGTTTATTCACGAAAGGAAAATGGGTGGCAACGATCATTTGCTTTGCTTCAATGACCCCTTGCTCGGTTACCGCCATTTGCGGGAGCAGTTGCAGCACCCGGGTATGTTCATAGATATTGCACTTTGGTGCAATGGCGTTCATAAATTTCAATGGATGAAACTGTGCCTGATTATCAAATCGAACCGCACCCGCCACCGGAAACGGCAGTTCTGTTCTGTTCACCAGTTCCGCCTCTGCCCCTAAGGACTTTAAGGCACTTATTTCACGCTCCAGCTTTTCCCTGTCATCCAGGGAATACACATAAGAGGCCTTCCTTTCAAAATCACAGTCAATCTCCCGGCACAAATCTGCATATCGCTCAATTGCCCTTTCATTGGCTTCATAATATTTTGCAGCCGCTTCCTTTCCGAACCTTTTCATCAGATTCTGATAAATCAGACCATGCTGGGAGGTAATCTTAGCAGTGGTATTTTTCGTGATTCCGTCTGCCACCCTGTCAGCCTCCACCAATACATAATCCACTCCTGCCTGATGAAGGGTATATGCACACAACAGTCCCGCCAAACCGCCGCCAATGATCAGAACATCCGTCTTTATATCATCGGTCAGTGCTTTACGTTCACAAACCCAGGGCGAACCTGTCTTACTTTTTAATGTATCTATCCAAATAGAAACCACTGCATTTCCCTCGACTTTCTTTTTTCAATAGTCTTTGCAAATGCAGTGGTTTTATACTCTTTCTAATTATCATTTCAACCTAAAAATAGACAGCCATCATTCTGACTGCCTACCTTTTCCTCATCGCCATAACAAAAAAGAACTCCCACCGAAGTGGGAGCTACCGGTGAATCGCCAAATCCACCATAACTGAATCAATTTTACCGATCAATCGCCAGATTGATCACATCTGTTGATTAAGTTTTACATTATATTATATGAAAAGTCAACGAAAAATATCTATTGCTTTTTCATATATTCTATTTTCCCTTGCAATGATTTAATGGTGTTTTCCTTTGATTTAATTATACTAGATAAACCAAGTGTATTCAAGAGCTTTCTATCTATTTCTTGTATCTCCTGCTTAAGCATACAAATCTTACTATTTACTATTCTTTCTTTACCGACTGTCTTTATCTGTCCTAAATCCACGTTTCCAACTAAAATTTTATTTACACCATTCTCATCTTCATATGAATATGTTCCAGTAATCGGGACTTGAATATCCGGAATTGTCAATGCACTAGATGAGATAATAGCACATGTAAATACCGGTGACTTGAAATTATATGCATCCGATTGTAATACAACAACCGGTCGGAGTTTATTTTCCTCGCTACCTACATTCTCCCCTAAATCCACAAAATAAACTTCTCCTCTCTTCACAGTCCATTTTCTCTGATACTGTTTACCTGTAGAATAATACAATTTTTGTGCATTCCATCTACTGATACGCTGAGCCTTCGACATTACTACTTTTTCTTCAGGTGTCATATTGCCAATATCTCCAATTTATGTCACAGCCTGTGGCACAATTACCAATACATTATCTATTAGTTACGTCATCTTTCTTGTCATCCTCATTTCTTTTGTCGGCCAACTTCTCCATTTGAATCTTATATGCCATCAATCGCAAAAGATACTGCGGGACCCTTCTATTTCCTAATTCCCAATCCGTCTCCGTCATATAAGGAATTTCAAAGTACTCACAGAATTCTTTTCTATTCATACCAGTACTTTCTCTCAATTTTCTCAATTCTTCTCTTGCTTCCATAGTTCGCCTCTTTATGCATTGCATAAACAAATTATAATATTAATATTTTATGAAGTCAATAACCTATTTCCATAAAAACAATGAACCTCGGCAAAAATTCGCTTTTCACCGAGGCAAAATCTAATTCTATCATTATATTTCATTTACACATTTTGAACGCTTAATAGGTTTTTTTCGATTCACATATTGTTTCATTGGACCTATTTTACCTTTGATATCAACGCGATGGTTTCTGCATTCGCTGTCCAGGGGAACTGATCGCAGACAACCACTTTCTCCACATGGTATCCTGCCTCCAGGAAATAGACCAGATCTCTGGCCAGACTGGTAGGCTTGCAGGAAATATAAACCATTCTTTCCACGCCATAATCTATGATTCGTTTCACAGCTTTTGGATGTATACCATCCCTTGGTGGGTCCAGAATGATAAAATCCGGCTTCTCTGTAATTTCATCCAGTACCTTTAATACATCCCCGGCAATAAACTCGCAGTTATGTAAACCATTTAATTCTGCATTTTTCCTGGCTGCTTCCACTGCTTCTTCTACTATTTCTACGCCAACCACTTTTTTTGCCACCGGAGCCATCATCTGGGCAATGGTACCTGTTCCGCTATATAAATCAAATACCACCTTTTCGCCCTGCCCAAGGTCACCGATAAATTCTCTGGCGGTCTGATAAAGCACCTCTGCACCAAGGGAATTAGTCTGGAAAAAGGAAAACTGTGTGACTTTAAATTTCAGTCCCAGCAATTCCTCGTAGAAATAATCCTGTCCATACAGAATCTTTGTCTCATCACTTTGCACTACGTCTGCTACTGAATCATTCAGTGTATGCAAAATGCCAACGATTTTCCCTTCCAGATTAAGGCCCAGAAGCATATCTACGTAAGCAGACAGGTCAACTTCCATCTGCGCAGTAGTGATCAGTGCAATCAGGATTTCTCCTGTTCTTGCTGCCTTTCGAACCAGCAGATGCCGAAGATAACCTTCATGCCGCAGGCGATGATAAAAAGGTATCTTCTCCTGTTCAAAATAATCTCTGGTCGCTGTTAAAATGGCACGGTAATCTTCATCTACAATACGACACTCTGAGACAGTGACAATATCATAAAAACTTCCTTTTTTATGCATGCCCAGTGAGAGGGGACCATCTTTCACCTCATCTCCAAATGAAAATTCCATTTTGTTACGATATCCGTATTTCGCAGGACTCTGTTTGATCTTCTGGAACTCATAAGGCTCTGTTTGTTTACATAACACAGGTTCTAACAGTCTTTTGACCTGTTCTTCTTTTAAACTGCACTGATCTTCATAAGAAAGATTCTGATAGGCACATCCGCCACATATCCCGAAATGGGGACATCCACTTTCTATTTCGTTCGGAGCTTTTTCCAGGACTTCTAAAAGCCTTCCTTCTGCTTTGCCACTTCTCTTTTTCTGCACAACTAGCTGGATTTTCTGCCCCGGTAAAACATTTTTCACCTGACAGATTCCTTCTTCTGTCTCTACGATACCTTTATTCGGGAAATCCAGTCTGGTTACCATACCCTCTAAAATCTGTCCTTTTTTCATACTTGCTTTTTCTCCTCATTTTTGTCCCGTTCCATATCTTGCATACAAAATGCTTCTACAGAAAACGCACTCCAAGATGTTTCCACCTTAAAGTGCGCTTAGACTTTCACGCTTTATTTAAGAACAACGAAACTCTGCTCTTATTCTTCTGCTGGCTGCTCTTCTGCAGGCTGTTCTTCTTCCGCCTTTTTCTCTACAGGTTCTTCTGATGCTGCTTCTTCGTCTTCGAAAAACTCATCATCAAAATCATCGTCTTCAAAGTCATCTTCAAAATCTTCTAAAAAGTTTTGTGCTCTGAAACGATAAACCGCATATATAATACCTGCAACAGCTACTAAAACACCAAGAATTGCAAGCACCCACTTACAAACCTTGCATCCACAAGCTGCTTTTTCTTCTTTTTCACGTTTTGTGATTTTGTTTACTGCATCGATCAGTTCATTATAATTCTTTGGCATCTCTATACCTCCCATCATTATGTTGATCCACTACACATTTTAGCAATGCCCAAACCTTATATTTAATATACCACGAAATGTGTCTCTTTACTATAAAAATGAATGGAAAAAAGATAAAAAAACAATAAATATTCTCTTTTACGTTAAGATCTTTTTTGCAATTTTGCAAAAGCCGCATACATTACACGTTTCCCAGCTGTATCAAACTCCACCGTAACCTGACAATCTCTGGGTCCGGCTTCCAGCTGCAGTACTGTTCCCTCTCCAAACTTCTGGTGGTATACTCTGTCTCCCACACCATAGTCCGGTGCTCCCCCCGGAGTACTTGACTGGGGTGCTCCTGACACACCTGGTCTGACAGTTCCTGCTAACCCCACCTGTGGTACTCCTGTTGCTGTTTTTGTCAGTCCGGATACTCCTTTAGACAAACCCGGTATACCGGAAAGACTGGCGATTCCTTTTCCGGTTGTGCTGTCTGCTTTCGATGCCGGCTTTGAGTATCCCATATTGTATGAACCGGAATATCCTGTCTGCTGGCGATTTGTCTGATAAAAATCGTTCTGCTTCTGCATGGTGCCACCATATAAGCTGGTTTTTCCCATATAAGAACTATCGTAATCGTCGAACTCTTTCTTTTTTACAGAAGGTACTGTTCCATCCAAAAGACTTTGCGGGATTTCCTTTACAAATCGGCTTACTGCGTTGTACTGGGTTTCTCCACGTATCATACGCATTTTTGCACAGGTCAGAGTCAAATCCTCCTTCGCTCTGGTAATCCCCACATAGGCCAGACGTCGTTCTTCCTCAATATCCTGCGGGTCTTCTGAAATAATGGTCATATAACTTGGGAAAACCCCATCCTCCATCCCGGAAAGGTATACATAAGGGAATTCCAACCCTTTGGCAGAATGAAGGGTCATCAGCACAATATGATTACCATTATCATCTAATTTATCAATATCAGCCACCAATGCTACTTCTTCCAAAAACTCGCTTAAAGTTGGTGGCACTTCCC
>JBJENT010000229.1:0-7526 GCA_051880335.1 Lachnospiraceae bacterium | reverse complement strand
CCATGTTTGCACCGTAACATTTTGCACAAATACCAACGTGTGATTTACATGTCAGAATCGTACGAATCTTTACTTCTTCCACAGGTTTGCCATTTTTGTCTACACCAACGCTCATAATCCTGCTGGCACGACTAGGTGTGATCATATGGTTTCTCTTTACAATAAGATTGCCATCTCTGTCATAAATATCTTCGCAGGAAACACGTCCTGTGATTCTTTCCTGTAAGCTTTCCAGATCTTCGCCTTCTTTTTCACCAGCGAATGCTCTTACTACTCTGCCCGGAATTTCATCCTTGCCATCGCAGCAGTCTACTTCACGAATGATCAGTTCCTGACATACGTCAACCATTCGACGTGTCAGATAACCGGAGTCCGCTGTACGAAGAGCAGTATCTGCCAGACCTTTACGTCCACCATGTGCTGCCATGAAGTATTCCAGAACGTCCATACCTTCACGGAAGTTGGATTTAACAGGAAGTTCGATTGTTCTACCGGTTGTATCGGCCATCAGACCACGCATACCGGCAAGCTGTTTAATCTGCTGTTTGGAACCACGGGCACCGGAGTCAGCCATCATCTTGATGTTGTTATAAGCATCCAGACCAGCCATCAGTTCTTCTGTCAGACGATCATCGGTTTCGTTCCATGTATCAACAACACGACTGTAACGTTCTTCTTCTGTATAACGTCCACGGTTAAATTCTCTTGTGATCTGGTCAACCTTTGCCTGTGCTTCATCCAGCATAGCCTGCTTGGTATCCGGTACGATAATATCGGAAATGGATACTGTAATAGCAGCCTTTGTGGAATAATGGTAACCCAGGTCTTTTACATCATCCAGAACTTCAGCAGTCTTGGATGCGCCATGCAGGTTAATTACTTTTTCAAGGATAGGTTTTAACTGTTTCTTACCAACCAGATAGTCAACCTCCAGTTTCAGGAGATTTTCCGGTTTGCTACGATCCACAATACCCAGATCCTGAGGGATGATTTCGTTGAACAGGAAACGTCCCAATGTGGATTCTACAGTACCGGTAACCAGTTCACCTTCTGCATTTTCCTTGGATACTCTGACTTTGATACGGGAATGCAGTGTACATTCTCCATTTTCATATGCCAGAATTGCTTCGTTGATATTCTTAAATGCTTTACCCTCTCCAATGGAACCAGGTCTTTCCTGTGTCAGGTAATAAACACCCAGAACCATATCCTGTGAAGGAACTGCTACAAGACCACCATCAGATGGTTTCAGCAGGTTGTTTGGAGACAGAAGCAGGAATCTACATTCTGCCTGTGCTTCCTGGGAAAGTGGCAGATGGACAGCCATCTGGTCACCATCGAAGTCGGCATTAAATGCTGTACATACAAGTGGATGAAGCTTGATAGCTTTACCTTCTACTAATACAGGCTCAAATGCCTGAATACCAAGTCTGTGCAGTGTAGGAGCACGGTTCAACATAACAGGATGATCCTTAATGACTTCTTCCAGTACATCCCAAACCTGCTCATCCAGTCTTTCTACCAGTTTCTTAGCATTCTTAATATTCTGAGAAGTTCCTCTTGCTACTAATTCTTTCATAACAAATGGCTTGAACAATTCGATTGCCATTTCTTTTGGAAGACCACACTGATAAATCTTCAGTTCCGGTCCGATAACGATAACGGAACGTCCGGAATAGTCAACACGCTTACCTAGTAAGTTCTGACGGAAACGTCCGGATTTACCTTTCAGCATATCAGACAGGGATTTCAGTGCTCTGTTACCCGGTCCGGTAACAGGACGACCACGTCTACCATTGTCGATCAGAGCATCTACTGCTTCCTGCAGCATTCTCTTTTCATTTCTAACGATGATATCCGGTGCGCCAAGCTCTAACAGTCTTTTCAGACGATTATTTCTGTTAATGATCCTTCTGTAAAGGTCATTTAAGTCGGATGTTGCAAAACGGCCACCATCCAGCTGAACCATAGGACGAAGATCCGGTGGAATAACCGGGATTGCATCCATAATCATCCATTCCGGTTTGTTTCCGGATTCTCTGAAGGATTCTACAACCTCCAGTCTCTTAATGATTCTGGCTTTTTTCTGTCCGGTGGATTCTTTTAAACCGGCTTTCAGCTCTTCTGCTTCTTTGTCTAAGTCGATTGCCTGCAGAAGTTCCTTAATGGATTCAGCACCCATACCGGCACGGAATCTGTTGCCCCAGACTTCTCTTGCATCCTGATATTCTTTTTCGGATAAGATCTGTTTGTATTCCAGATTGGATTCGCCGGCATCTAATACGATGTAGCTTGCAAAGTAAAGAACTTTCTCCAATACTCTTGGTGACAGATCCAGAATCAGGCCCATTCGGCTTGGGATACCTTTAAAATACCAGATATGGGAAACAGGAGCTGCAAGCTCGATATGTCCCATACGTTCTCTACGTACTGCTGCTTTTGTAACTTCTACACCACAACGGTCGCAGACAACACCTTTATATCTGATTTTCTTATATTTACCACAATGACATTCCCAGTCCTTGCTTGGTCCAAAGATTCTCTCGCAAAACAGACCATTTGGTTCCGGTTTCAATGTTCTATAATTGATGGTTTCCGGTTTTGTCACTTCACCACGGGACCATTCTTTGATCTTTTCAGGGGATGCAAGACCAATCTTGATCGCATCGAATGTCATTGGCTGATACACTTCATTTTTTGTTTCTGACATTATGGCACTCCTTCCATGTCTTTGACATTTTCATGTATTTGATGAACCTACAGATTATTCATCAAAAGAGTCTTCGAAATCCATATCTTCTAACATTTCATCCTCATCTTCAACTGTTTCAAGCTCGCCGCTTTCTGAGAACTCCTGCTTCTGATAACCGTCGAAAGATTCTCCCTTCTGGTCATAGTTTCTGGACTCGCCTTCCATTTCAAAACGGAAGTCTGTATCGCCATAATCAATGTTTTCCATGATTTCAACTTCTGTGTTGTCATCACGAAGCACTCTGATATCCAGACCAAGAGACTGTAACTCTTTCAATAATACCTTGAAGGATTCAGGAATACCCGGTTCAGGGATATTGTCTCCCTTGATGATAGCTTCGTATGTCTTTACACGACCTACTACATCATCGGATTTCACTGTCAGGATTTCCTGCAGTGTATAAGATGCACCGTATGCTTCCAGTGCCCAAACTTCCATTTCTCCAAAACGCTGGCCACCGAACTGAGCTTTACCACCCAGAGGCTGCTGTGTAACCAGGGAGTATGGACCGGTAGAACGAGCATGGATCTTATCGTCTACCAGATGGTGGAGTTTCAAGTAATGCATGTGACCGATTGTAACAGGTGCATCAAAATATTCACCGCTTCTACCATCACGAAGTCTTACTTTACCATCTTTTGTAATCGGCACACCTTTCCATAATGCACGGTGATCTCTGTGATCATAGAGATACTGCATTACCTCAGGTAATACAACATCTTTATATTTTGCTTCGAATTCTTCCCACTCTGTATTGGCATAATCATTTGCCATTTCCAGAGTCTGTTCAATATCGATTTCCTTTGCACCGTCAAACACCGGTGTAGCTACATTAAAGCCAAGTACTTTCGCTGCCAGGGAAAGGTGGATTTCCAATACCTGTCCAACGTTCATACGGGAAGGTACACCAAGTGGATTCAGTACGATATCAAGAGGACGACCATTTGGAAGGTATGGCATATCTTCTACCGGCAATACGCGGGATACAACACCCTTGTTACCGTGACGACCAGCCATCTTATCACCTACAGAGATTTTTCTCTTCTGGGCAATGTAAATACGAACTGCCATATTTACACCCGGTGATAATTCATCCCCGTTTTCTCTGGTAAATACTTTTGCATCGATAACGATACCATATTCACCATGAGGTACTTTCAGGGAAGTATCACGCACTTCTCTTGCTTTTTCACCAAAGATTGCACGAAGCAGTCTTTCTTCTGCGGTCAGTTCTGTTTCTCCCTTAGGAGTTACTTTACCAACCAGAATATCACCGGCACGTACTTCCGCACCGATACGGATGATACCGTTGCTATCCAGATCTTTCAGTGCATCATCACCAACACCCGGTACGTCCTTTGTAATACATTCTGCACCAAGCTTGGTATCTCTGGCTTCTGCTTCATACTCTTCGATATGAACGGAAGTATATACATCTTCCCGAACCAGTCTTTCACTGATCAGGACAGCATCTTCGTAGTTATAACCTTCCCAGGTCATGAAACCGATCAGTGGGTTTTCACCCAGAGCCAGTTCACCCTGTGCAGTGGAAGGGCCATCTGCAATAACCTCTCCTGCTTCCACATGGTCACCTTTGTTTACGATAGGTTTCTGGTTGTAGCAGTTAGACTGGTTACTTCTGGCAAATTTTGTTAAATGATATTCATCCGGCTCTCCATCATCACATGTCATTTTAATGACTTTGGATGAAACATAGGTAATGGTACCGGATTTTCTTGCAATGACACATACACCGGAGTCAACTGCTGCTTTCTGTTCCATACCGGTACCAACTGCCGGAGCTTCCGGGAACAGAAGCGGTACCGCCTGACGCTGCATGTTGGAACCCATCAGAGCACGGTGCGCATCATCGTTCTGAAGGAACGGAATCAGTGCAGTTGCAACTGAGAATACCATCTTAGGAGACACATCCATGTAATCGAATTTCTTCTTTGGATAGTCCTGTGTTTCTTCTCTATAACGACCGGACACATTACGTCCTATGAAATATCCGTTTTCATCCAGTGGAGCTGATGCCTGTGCTACATGATAGTTATCTTCTTCATCGGCTGTCATATAAACAACTTCATCGGTTACTCTTGGATTTTCCGGATCTGTTTTGTCAATCTTACGATATGGTGCTTCTACAAAACCATATTCATTAATACGGGCATAACATGCCAATGAGTTAATCAGACCGATGTTAGGACCTTCAGGGGTCTCAATCGGGCACATTCTTCCGTAGTGTGTATAGTGAACGTCTCGAACCTCGAATCCGGCACGGTCCCTGGAAAGACCACCAGGACCAAGGGCGGATAAACGTCTCTTATGGGTAAGCTCACCCAATGGGTTTGTCTGATCCATAAACTGGGACAGCTGGGAAGAACCAAAGAATTCTTTTACGGCTGCCTGTACCGGTTTGATATTGATCAGAGACTGTGGAGATACACTTTCTGTATCATGTGTTGTCATTCTTTCACGAACAACTCTTTCCAGTCTGGACAGACCGATACGATACTGATTCTGTAAAAGTTCACCTACCGCACGGATACGTCTGTTGCCCAGATGATCGATATCATCTGCATTACCAATACCATATTCCAGATGCATATTGTAGTTAATGGAAGCCAGAATATCTTCTTTTGTAATATGCTTCGGAACCAGTTCATGTACATTTTTCTTGATGGCAAACTTGATTGCTTCCAGATCTCCCTCATATTCTTCCAGAATCTGAGCAAGTACCGGATAATAAACTAATTCTGTAATACCCAGTTCCTTTGGTTCACAATCCACATATTTCTTCAGATCAACCATCATATTGGATAAAATCTTTACATTTTTCTCCGGGGTCTGAACCCATACAGCAGGAATTGCAGCATTCTGAATGGCATCAGCGATTTCAGCTGTTACTTCTGTACCGGCTGCAGCAATCACTTCACCTGTTGTAGTATCCACAGCATCCTCAGCCAGAATCTGATGTCTGATTCTGTTTCGGAACATTAATTTCTTATTAAATTTATATCTACCGACTTTGGCAAGGTCATAACGTCTGGGGTCAAAGAACATACCTCTGATAAGAGATTCTGCGCTGTCCACGCTGAGAGGTTCGCCTGGACGAATCTTTTTGTATAACTCTAATAAACCTTCTTTATAATTTGTAGAAGGATCCTTTGCAAAGCTTGCCTGTAATTTAGGTTCATCACCGAAAAGCTCAAGAATCTGCTCGTTGGTACCAACTCTGTTTTTCAGATCTTCATCTACTTCGTTGATGCCGAAAAGAGCTCTGATCAATACGGTGATCGGAACTTTTCTGGTACGGTCAACACGTACATAAAATACGTCGTTGGCATCTGTTTCATATTCAAGCCAGGCACCACGGTTTGGAATCACAGTACATGCATATAATTCCTTACCAAACTTAGCCTTTGTTATATCATAATAAATACCCGGGGAACGAACCAGCTGGCTGACAATAACACGTTCTGCACCATTAATAACAAAAGTGCCGGTTTCGGTCATAAGTGGAAGGTCGCCCATGAAGATTTCATGTTCACTGATTTCTTCTTTTTCTTTATTATAAAGACGAACTCTTACTTTCAAAGGAGCTGCATAAGTAGCGTCTCTTTCCTTACATTTTTCAATAGAATACTTAACGTCATCTTCGCATAATTCGAAGTCAACAAACTCCAGGCTAAGCTGTCCGCCGTAATCTGCGATTGGAGAGATATCATCGAAAACTTCTTTCAAGCCTTCTTTTAAAAACCACTGATAGGAGTTCTTCTGAACTTCGATCAGGTTGGGCATCTCCAGAACCTCTTTTTGTCGTTGATAACTCATACGTATCTGCTTGCCGGAAGCCATAGGACGTAATCTGTTTTTTTCCATTGACATTCACCCCGTTCTTTATTTTATTGCCTATCTATCGGTATTTCGGGCGAAATAAAGCGTTTTTACACTGTTTTTTAACGCAAAAATGCCTACCACACCACAATAGTGCACTATCCATTCTACTACAAGGAAAATTGCCAGTCAAGAAAAATTTACGAAAGGTATATAGAAATATTTATAAACAGCATATAGAAATATTGAAGAAAGATATTTGCGGAACGATAATCAAAAAGAGAAATAGTCCCCGGGGAGTCTCCCCAGGGACCATTGATTCACATTTGTAAACGAAGATCAAATTACTTTAATGTAACTTTAGCGCCTACTTCTTCAAGTTTCTTCTTGATATCTTCAGCTTCTTCTTTAGATGCGCCTTCTTTTAATACCTTTGGAGCGCCTTCTACAGCTTCTTTAGCTTCTTTCAGACCAAGACCTGTTACTTCACGAACAACTTTGATAACTTTGATCTTTTCTGCGCCAACTTCTGTTAATTCAACATCGAATTCTGTCTTTTCTTCTGCTGCTTCTGCTGCGCCAGCACCTGCTGCTGCAACTACAACGCCTGCTGCTGCAGATACGCCGAATTCTTCTTCACAAGCTTTTACTAAATCATTTAATTCTAATACGGATAATTCTTTGATAGCATCAATGAATTCCTGTGTGGTTAATTTTGCCATTTTATTTTCCTCCATTTTTTCTATTTGATAAGTTGTTTTCAAGATATCATCTGTGGGCAGGTACCCATCAGATATAGGGCAGCCGGATTATTCAGCTGCTGGTGCTTCTTCTGCAGGAGCTGCTTCTTCTGCAGGTGCTGCTTCTGCTGCAGGAGCCTCTTCTGCAGGTGCTGCTGCTTCTGCCGGTGCTCCACCCTGCTCTGCGATCTGAT
>JBJENT010000228.1:0-7552 GCA_051880335.1 Lachnospiraceae bacterium | reverse complement strand
CAGAGATTGGGAATACCTTATATCCCTTTGGCTCAAATTCTTTTCGGATTCTTTCCACAGGATCTTCCTGCCCTTCTTCCAAAAAGATGGAATCTACTTTGTTTGCTGCAATTACCTGTGGGCGGGAAGCAATATCAGCCTGATAGGATTCTAACTCTTTATTGATAATATAAATATCCTCAACCGGGTCGCGCCCTTCTGTGGAAGCAGCATCCACAACATGGATCATCATCTTGGTACGTTCAATATGTCTTAAAAATTCATGTCCCAGACCAAGTCCCTCGGAGGCACCTTCGATCAGCCCCGGAATATCTGCAATGACAAAACCGCCATCCTCCAGATCCACCACGCCAAGATTAGGATTCAGCGTTGTAAAATGATAATTTGCGATTTTAGGTTTTGCATTGGATACTCTGGAAAGAAAGGTGGATTTTCCAACATTTGGGAAACCGATAAGTCCCACATCTGCGATAACCTTCAGTTCCAGAATCAGATTCAATTCTCTGGCTGGTTGCCCCGGCTGGGCATATTTCGGTGCCTGCATGGTAGATGTGGCATAATGCTGGTTCCCATTGCCACCATGCCCGCCTTTTAATAAAACAACTCTTCTATTTTCACCGGACATATCAGCAATGACTTTTCCGGTTGTTTCCTCTTTTATAACGGTACCTTCCGGCACTTTTATGATAATATCCTGACCATTTTTGCCATGACAGTTTTTCTTACCGCCTTCTTCACCATGCTCTGCACAGTATTTCCGAATATGACGAAAATCTGTCAAAGTATTAAGTCCTTCATCTATTTCAAAGATAACGCTTCCGCCGTTACCACCATCACCACCATCAGGGCCACCATTGGGTACATATTTTTCCCGGCGGAAAGATACATGTCCGTCTCCACCTTTTCCACTTCTCACATAAATCTTGGCTCTGTCTGCAAACATGATTGATTCTCCTTTTTGTAGCAAAACATCTATTTCGGTTTGCTGCTTGTTGAAAAAATATCCATTCTTTTTGCTGTCAAAAATATAAAAGGGCTCCAAACCTTCCGTTTGAAGCCCCAGGTATTCTTATTTTACTGCTCTACCGGATAAACGGAAGCCTGTTTTTTGTCTCTTCCTTTTCTTTCGAATCTCAGAACACCGTCAACTAATGCGAATAAAGTATCATCTCCACCGATACCTACATTAGTACCTGGATGAATCTTTGTTCCACGCTGTCTGTATAAAATATTACCTGCTTTAACGAACTGTCCATCAGCTCTTTTTGCTCCTAATCTTTTGGATTCGGAATCTCTACCGTTCTTAGTAGAACCAACACCTTTTTTATGAGCAAAAAATTGAAGGTTACATTTCATCATGGTTTACACCTCCTCAAATTCTACTTTGCAAAATTTTTTTCCATACTGACTTTCTACACTGGTAAGACCAAGCACAAGCGCATCCAGAAGCACTACGGATTTTTCATCCAGATGCTCCGGCAGAACGCATTTGATATATCCCGTTTCTGCATCTGTTGTAACATCCATTTTCAAATGACATAGTTCTTCCAGCGAATTAATTGTATTGATCACCAACATGGAAATAGCGGCACATATAATATCTTTACCGAATTGTCCGAAGCCGGCATGACCACTACAAGTAAACTGCTTATAATTTGAATTTTGGTCCTTCGAAAAAACAATCCTAGTCATAATTAACCATTAATTTTTTCAATCTTAACTTGAGTGTATGCTTGTCTATGACCATTTTTCTTGTGGTAGCCGGTTTTTCTCTTATATTTGTAAACGATAACTTTTTTACCTTTACCCTGGTTAACTACGGTACCGGTAACGGTTGCGGATGCTACATCAGCACCAACCTTTAAGCTGCCATCGCTTATTGCTACTACCTGGTCAAATGTTACAGCGCTTCCTACTTCTGCGTCGAGTTTTTCAACTCTGATTTCATCGCCTTCGGAAACTTTATACTGTTTTCCACCTGTTGCAATAATTGCGTACATACTGCACCTCCTGATAAATTACTCGCTAGCTTCGGTGGCATCCAAATGGACACACTTCTACCTCGTTATGCGGCATACTCGAATATCTTAACATTCATAAAAGGTCTTGTCAAGAGATTTGAAAACTTTTATCCAGCCTTTTATCCAGCTAACTTTTACCAAGCTTCTATAAGAATCTTTTATCAGAATTTTTTATCCAATGGCTCCCCTGGTAAAAAAATAAGCCGCAATCTGAGCTCTGGAACTGAAACGCTCTGTTTTAAGAAGCACCTCTACCTGCTCTCTGGTATAGAAATTAGCTTCAATCTGTTCATTTGCAGATTGATTATTTGCCGAAATCTCGCCTTCTACTTCCACAAATGCAATTTGAGTGAGCACATCAGAAATCGCTACTGCAGCATAGGAAGGCTCTAAAACATCCAGGATTTTTACGGATTTTAATCCGGTCTCTTCAAATAATTCACGCTTGATACATTCTTCCAGTGTTTCTCCCGGTTCGATCATGCCGGCGCAAAGATTATAGATTTCTTTCCCTACACCCATACGTAATTCTTTTAATAAAAGAAGTTTTCCCTTATAGGTGGCTACAATGGAGACACCACTGACATGATTTCCCAGATCCGATACATCTGAAATTTCATGTCGGCTTACGATTTCATAATGCTTTTCTTTCCCTGCTTTGTTCTCATAGGTTAGATCATAATATTTCAGATATTTCCCGTGATATGTTTTTTCAATCTTTTGTAACTTCATTCCACACCTCGCACAATTTATGAAAGATTCCGTTTCTTATCATCTTAAGCAGCTTCTATCTCACTTAATCCGTGGCAGATTCCATTTAAAATAGATAGCCAGAAAACGAATCAGAATAACGGCACAAAAACCAACAAGCATTGCGTTTTCAGGACCAATTATGTTATATAATGCAGCAACTGCAATGGAACCCACAATGGATGCGCTTGCATATACGTGTTTTACAAAGATTGCCGGTGGAATACCTGCCATCATATCACGTAAAAGTCCACCGCCCACACCGGTAATCGTTCCCACAAATACCAGTAATACAGTCTGATTTGCAAATCCCTGTGAAATACCGGCATTAACTCCGAGAACGGTAAATATGGCAAGCCCGATGGTATCCATGATCAGCATTAAGGTATCATAAATAAAGGCAATGTGTTCATGCCGGTGCTTTCTTCCCATGATAAATGCAATAAAAATAAAACAGGAAGAAATCACTGCGACCACAAGATATACCGGATGATAAAATATACTGGGTGGAATGATTCCAAGCATGATATCCCGAATCATACCGCCGCCTACAGAAGTGATAACGCCAAGTACACATACTCCGAAAATGTCCATTTTACTTCGAATTCCTACCATGGCCCCGGAACATGCAAAGGCAATGGTTCCTATGATTTCCATAAAAAATATAATTGAAGACTGCATTCTAATTCTCTTTTCTAATTCCCAGTTCTAATTTCCTATTTTTATTCCCAGTCACGAAGCACATAGGCAAGAGGCTTTTCCATTCTTTTTCTGGTAAGCTCCGCCAGCCCCAGCTTTGTAAAATCGATGAATTTTGTTGTGACCGTATCTTTGCTGATTTCCGAGCACAACACATCAATCAGTTCCTTTTTCGACTCTGCCCGATTCATATTGATAAAATCAATCAGGATCATTCCACTTAGATTTCTTACCTTCATCTGGTAGGCCACTTCTTTTGCGGCTTCCAGATTAATCTGCAAAGAATAGGTCTCATGATCTACATTTTTCTGAGCTTTTCCGGAATTCACATCAATACTGATCAGTGCTTCGGTAGGCTCAATGACAAGATAAGCACCGGATTTCATATAAACTTTTTTCCCAGACAGTTCCTGCAGTCTGGTTTTTAAAGAATATATTTTGGAAAGAGAAATCTGCTCATCCTGATAAAGCCGAGAATGAATATTATGATGCTCCAGGTGCTCCAGAACATCTTTACAATCCGTAATGATTTCATATTCTTTGGAATAATCCAGATTTCGAATCATTTCTATGTAAAAAAGATCTGTTCGATATAAAATACTGTAGACCGTTCTGGTTCGACCAAGCAAGTCAATATTTTTGAATTGACTGATCAGGTTAATATATTCCTGATGGATATCATCTCTATCAGCAAACATGGCATTGGTTCGAAATACAATGTCTACATTCTCCTCTTCCATATTTGATTCTGCAATATTTGCTTCTTTCCACTGAAAAGCGTACTTCAGATAGTCTTTTTTGTGCGATTGTTCTATTTTTTTAGAAACATGCACCTGTCCGCTACCATCATGCAATGCAAGATATTCGCCGGATAATTCCAACATACCACTGACCAGATATGGTTTTGTCTTTTGAGGTTCTTTCCTGATCTGAATAATGACATCATCATTCTGCAGTATTCTTCCATCCGGCTTACGATTGATAATCCGGATATGAGAAAGTTCCTGACCCGTTACAGGCAGATATGCCATGGTATTCTTACTGTCCAACCGGATAAAAGCCCCTTCTGTTTCTTTTAAAACATTTACCACTTTACCGATCAAAACAGTGCCAATGGGATAGGCCTGTTCTTCTTCGCGGGCCACCTTACAAATGCGTCCGTTTTCCAGTAGAAAAGCATATAAAATACCATGATTTCTTGTAAGAATCACTTTATTTTGTTCTGTATTTGTCTGATATATCTCATGTTCCCTGGAAATATGCGATATACCGTCAATATGTCTGCTCATGTCATAAATCCTGTTTATACTATTTCACCGATCAGATCCAGAGGTAAAAACTCCGGTTTTTCATCGGTTCCAACATTCAAATAGGTGTCTTCTCTGGTGATAAGAAGCTGAAAAGAATCAAAAGGAAGATCCAGCATTTTATAGACTTCCTCCAATACCATAGCCGGTTTAATATTCCCGGAACTGCTTGCATTTACCATTAGATACAGACAGTCTGTGCAATCATAGGAAGATACCTTGAAGTCATAAATTCCCGGTTTTAAATCCATTTGAATCTCACTTTTCTTAGTAACCTTGGTTACCAGAATCTTCTCCTGTGCCATAAAATCTTCAATGACTTTACGCCATCCCTGAGGTGGCACAAAAGAATCCCGAAAACGAATGTAATATCCGGCAGCTGCTACCGAAGCCATGGCATTGGCGGCACCATCCGGAAGAACCCTTGCAGAAAGAACCTGCATGCCATCTGCCATCTGTTCATTCATACGATTTACAATATCTTCTGAACTGCTTATGGAACAAAGTTCCACATCCATATATTCTCCGTCACTTTCCATTCCAACTCCAAGCGGTGCAGCAAAAGACATGATCTGATGAGGAGAAAATCCCTGACTGTATGCGATATCGATCTCTGCGCGACGGAAAACTTTTTGGAAATAGCGCATGATATCCAAATGCCCTATGAAACGCATGACACCATGTTTGGAGAATTTGATACGAACTTTTATCCTTCCTTCGCTCATGCCAGCACCTCCCCTGTTTTTGCAATGGTTTCCTCGTCATTGTAGATGGAACGGTCTGCTACACAAACGCCGCAGCCGTACTGGATTGCTCCACAACCGTTACATTTGTCTCTGCAGTTTGGTGAGACTTTTTCCTGAAGTGCATTTTCCCATTCCCGCTTTAAAAACTCTTTTGAAACACCACAATCCAGAATATCCCATGGAAGAACCTCATCCAGAGATCTTATTCTGGTATTATAAAAGTCTATGGAAACCTGATTTTCTTCAAATGCTTCCATCCATAAATCATTGCGATAGTATTCGCTCCAGGCATCAAAAATACATCCTTTCTGATATGCAGAAAGAATGACCTTTGCAACTCTTCTGTCACCTCGCGCAAAAACACCCTCTAATACACTGACATCCGCCTCATGCCAGTTGTATTTAATACGCTTCTGATTCAGCTGAGAGGTAATCCCTTTTCTGGTTTCATAAGCCTTGTCCAAAAACTGCTCAGCACTACACATAGGAGCCCATTGAAACGGCGTAAAAGGCTTCGGAATAAAGAAAGAAGTACTTACCACAATCTGAATCTGTTCCCTTCTCTTTTCCTTGGGAACTGCATCGAAAAAGGTGGCTGCAATTTTATTGGCAAGATCCCCTATGCCGGCAATATCTTCTGAGGTTTCCGTAGGAAGTCCCAGCATAAAATACAGCTTAACCCTTGTCCATCCGCCTTCAAAAGCCATTTGGGCACCATGCAGGATGTTTTCCTCCGTTAACCCTTTATTGATCACATTACGCAGTCTTTGTGATCCAGCCTCAGGGGCAAAAGTAAGAGAACTCTTTTTGATATCCTGTACCTTATTCATCACATCCAGCGAAAAGGAGTCAATACGCAGACTGGGCAGCGAAATATTGACTTTTTTCTCCCCACAGGACTGAATCAGAAAGTCGATCAGCTCCGGAAGTTTACTATAATCACTGGAACTTAAAGAGCTAAGTGATATCTCCTCATGTCCGGTATTTTTCAGCATTTCAACTGCATATTTTTTTAGGGTATCCACATCTTTTTCCCGGACAGGACGATACAGCTGACCTGCCTGACAAAATCTGCAGCCCCGGATACAGCCTCGCTGAATCTCTAAAACCACACGGTCCTGGGTGCACTTGATAAAAGGAACCACCGGCTTCATCGGATAGGAAACCCGGTCAAAATCCTCTACCATATTTTTAGTCACATGGGCAGGTGCTTCCGGAATATTAGGCACCATGCTCTGTATGGTTCCGTCCTCTTTATATGTCACATCATAAAACTGTGGAACATAGATACCCTGAATGGAACAGATTTTCTTCAGAAAATCAATACGAGTACCGCCTTTTTCTTTATTCTCTTTATAGAGGTCAAAAATTTCTCTGTATTTTGTTTCCCCTTCCCCGATATAAAAGAAATCAAAAAAATCTGCTATGGGTTCCGGATTATAAGCGCATGGACCGCCTCCCATAATAATAGGGTCTTCCTCTGTTCTGTCTTTGGCATAAAAAGGAATACCTGCCAGATCCAATACCTGCAAAATATTGGTATAACACATTTCATACTGCAGTGTGATACCGATAAAATCCAGATATTTTATAGGCTCCTGACTTTCCAAACCAAACAATGGAATCTGTCTTTCCCGCATAATTTTATCCAGATCAGGCCAGGGAGAATATACTCTTTCACACCACACATCATCCCAGCTGTTAAACATGTCATAGAGAATCTGAATCCCCAAATGGGACATGCCGATTTCATAAACATCCGGAAAACACATTGCCATCCGTATATCCACTGTAAAAGATGGTTTTACTACACTGTTAATCTCATTTCCAATATACCGTGCAGGCTTTTCCACCTGCATTAAAATATCATCTGTTAATGCCAATTCACTCAAGTTTTTCACCAATCCTGTATTATTTCTTTGAAAACATCTTCTTCATCAGTATACGAAATGTACTTCTCAAAATCAATTGCATTATTTTGTAAAGAAGAAATGATGCGTTCATATGTAATATCGCCGAAAGATGCATT
>JBJENT010000227.1:0-7653 GCA_051880335.1 Lachnospiraceae bacterium | reverse complement strand
CAAAGCTGCTTCCATCCAATGCCGGAGCAGGATATGTTTTAAGACGTCTGATTCGTCGTGCTGTTCGTCATGGACGTACACTGGGTCTTACCACAGATGATTTATTGAAGATTGCAAGCATGTATATAGATGATATCTATGCAGAGTCTTATCCATTGCTGGTTAAGAACCGTGAATTTGTTCTGACAGAGCTGAAAAAGGAAATTGCCCGTTTTGAAAGCACTTTGGAAAACGGTATGAAAGAGTTCCGCAAGATTCTGGATCAGAAAGTGGCAGAAAAACAGAAAGAAGTAGACGGAAAATCTGCATTCTATCTGTATGATACCTTTGGTTTTCCTATTGAACTTACTGTTGAATTGGCAGAAGAAGAAGGTCTTACGGTAGATGAAGAAGGCTTTGCTGCTGCTATGGAAGAGCAGAAACAGAAAGCAAGAGATAATCAGAACTTCTCTGCAAAGCTTTCCGCTTCAGATGCCAATCTTTTTGAAGTACTGGATGAAAGCATCGTAACAGAATTCGTAGGTTATGACTCTCTGACTGCAGAAAGCGAAATTGTATGCGCCGCTACTGATTCTGAACTGGTTGATGTTCTTTCTGAAGGGACACAGGGAACTATTATTGTTCCTGTGACTCCTTTCTATGCTACCATGGGTGGTCAGAAAGGGGATATCGGTGAGATTAAAACAGCCAGTGGTGTGTTTGAAGTAACCGATACCGTTAAACTGCCGGGTAACAGAGTAGGCCATGTGGGCAAAGTAGTATCCGGTCAGATTAAAAAAGGTGAAAAAGCTACTTTAACAGTAGACAGTGATAATCGTAACAATACCTGTAGAAACCACTCTGCAACACACCTGATGCAGAAAGCGCTGAAAGAAGTTCTTGGTGACCATGTAGAACAGCAGGGTTCCTATCAGGATTCCGGCAGAACTCGTTTTGACTTCAGCCATTCCCAGGCCATGAGCTCGGAAGAAATCGCCAAGGTAGAAAGCCTTGTGAATGAAAAGATTGCAGAAGATCTGGATGTAAAAACAGATATCATGGGTATTGAGGAAGCAAAAGCAAGCGGAGCAATGGCTCTGTTTGGTGAAAAATACGGAGACAGTGTACGTGTTGTTTCCATGGGTGACTTCTCCAAAGAACTTTGTGGTGGTACTCATGTAAAACATACCGGCGATATTGCTGCTTTCAAGATCTTATCGGAAAGCGGTGTGGCTGCCGGAGTACGTCGTATTGAAGCCCTGACCGGTGCAAATGTATTTGCATATTATAAAGAAATGGAAGAAAACTTTGTAAAGGCTGCTGCAGCAGCCAAAGCAACACCGGCAACTCTGCTGGATAAAATTCAGCATATGCAGGCTGAACTGAAAGCACTTTCTTCTGAAAATGAGTCTTTGAAGAGCAAAGCAGCCAAAGAAGCACTTGGTGATGTGATGAACCAGGTGGTAGAAGTAAAAGGCGTAAAACTCCTGGCTACAAGTGTTGCGGATGTTGATATGAATGGTCTTCGTGATCTGGGTGATCAGCTGAAAGAAAAACTGGGTGAAGGTGTAGTTGTTTTAGCTTCTAACAAAGATGGCAAAGTAAACCTGGTAGCAATGGTTACAGAAGGTGCTATGGCAAAAGGTGCTCATGCTGGTAACCTGATCAAAGGAATTGCTGCACTGGTAGGTGGCGGCGGTGGCGGTCGTCCGAATATGGCACAGGCAGGCGGAAAGAATCCGGATGGTATTCCGGCTGCAGTAGCACAGGCAGCTACGGTTCTGGAAGGCCAGTTATAAAAGTTGTAAAAATATAGGGTATATGCAGATTTACGCAAAGATTTTAGAAATTTAGTTGCAAAATTTGTATAGAAAAATAGTAAAATCTGGTTGACTCTACGAATATTTATGATATAATACTTAAAGTGCGTGATGCATATTCTATATCGCGTACAAAGAATAACCCACTCAGTCATGTTACTTGAAGGGACTGAAGGGAGGTCAGGTGAAGTAATGTCTAACGTAATCGTAAAAGAAAATGAATCTTTAGATAGCGCATTACGCCGTTTCAAAAGAAGTTGCGCAAAGGCAGGTATCCAGCAGGAGATCCGCAAAAGAGAGCACTATGAGAAACCAAGCGTAAGACGTAAGAAAAAATCTGAAGCAGCTAGAAAACGTAAATACAACTAGTATCAGAAGTCCCCGAATCATTTCGGGGACTTTTTTTGCATATATATGAACAAAATGAATTTTGGAAATAGATATGAAACGAATACTATCCGGATTGTTGGCACTTACGATTTTATTGACACATTTTTGGGGCTGTTTTCTTCCGTCTCAGGCAGCAAATATTGAACTTTCTTCCCCATCTGTTATTTTGATGGAAGCATCTACAGGAAAGGTTATTTTTGAAAAGAATGCATCAGAGAAAAGAAGTCCTGCCAGTATAACCAAAATCATGACCCTGCTTCTGATCTTTGATTATCTGGAGAATGGGAAAATACATTTGGATGATCAGATTATGACTTCTGCCCATGCAAAATCCATGGGCGGCTCCCAGGTTTTTCTGGAGGAGGGAGAGGTACAGACTCTGGACACACTGATCAAATGTATCGCAGTGGCATCCGGCAATGATGCATCTGTTGCAGTAGCGGAATATGTGGCTGGTTCTGAAGAAGAATTTGTTTATCTGATGAATAAACGAGCAGCCGATCTGGGACTGAAAAACACCCATTTTGTGGACTGTTGTGGACTGACTACATCGGAAGATCATTATACTACAGCAGAAGATGTGGCAGTCATGTCCAGAGAATTGATTACCCGATATCCGGCGGTTTTTGACTATACAGGCATCTGGATGGAAGATATCACTCATGTAACCAATCGTGGTTCGGAAACCTTTACTTTATCCAGCACCAATAAGCTTTTGAAAAGCTATGAATGGGCTACCGGATTAAAGACCGGCTCCACCTCTCTGGCAAAATACTGTTTATCTGCCACAGCAAAAAAGGATGGACTGGAACTGATCGCTGTGATCATGGGTGCACCGGATACCAAAACCCGGTTTGGAGAGGCAATAACATTACTGAATTATGGTTATAGTGTAAGTCATATGTACGAGGATCCGAACACAGACAGACTCCCTGATGTACCCATTACAGGGGCAATATGCAAAGAAGTGGGACTGATGTATCAAAGCGATTTCCGGTATCTGGATATCACCGGACAGAATCTGGATCAGGTGGAAAAAGTTCTTTCCATACCGGAAACCTGCCAGGCACCGGTAGCCCAGGGAGAAGTGGCAGGAGAAGCCATGTATCTGCTGAATGGAGAGAAGATAGGAACGGTACCGATTCTTTATGCAGAGACAGTGGAAAAAGCAGAATATAAGGATTATCTACAGAAAATACTGTGTGAATTAATCCCTGCATAGACAAAGACGGATACAAAATGATATGATAGAAAATACGATTTATAATATTTTTGTGGAAGGAACCCTATGGAAATGACAGGCCTTTTCAGTGTGCTTCTGGTAATCTTAATATGCTTTGTGATTTTCTGCTGTTGGTGTATGATCTGGGACAGCAATCGGTTTGTGGTGCAGAAATACTGCTTACCGACGGAAAAGCTGGAGGAAAAGGTACGCTTTCTGTTTTTGTCGGATCTGCATAACAAAGAATATGGACCGGGCAATGTTCGTTTGCTGGAAGAAATCCAAAAGCAGGATCCGGATTTCATATTGATTGGCGGCGATATGATGAATGCAAAACCGGGGGCTTCCTTTGATAAGGCAGTTTCTTTTTTGAAAGCATTAAGCAGCAAATATAAGGTGTATTACGCACTGGGGAATCATGAGTACCGGGCCAGAATTTACCCGGAAACATACGGAACGATGTACGATGATTTTCGCAGCGCCCTGAAGGATACGGGAATCCGCTTTCTGGATAATGAACATGTCCAGATCGGGGAAAAGAAAATCTGGATTACGGGGCTGACTATCGACAAATATTATTATAAACGTTTTGTAAAGCGGAAAATGAAACCGGGATATCTGGAGAGTGTTCTCGGGGAAAAGAGCGGAGATCAGTATCAGATACTGCTTGCCCACAATCCGGATTATTTTCGGGATTATGCACAGTGGAACCCGGATCTGGTTCTATCGGGCCATGTTCATGGGGGTGTCATCAAACTACCCTTTTTAGGTGGGGTGGTTGCACCATCTCTGAAACCATTTCCTCATTATGATGGCGGATTGTTTGAAGAATACGGATGTAAAATGATTTTAAGCAGAGGACTGGGTATGCACACCATTCCGGTCCGGCTTTTTAACCCGGGAGAATTAATTTTAGTTGAACTTTTACCCGCTTCTGAGTAAAATGGTAGCGTTGGGTTATTTTATGATGTGGAAACGTTTTGTAAATATAGAATCTTTCCGGAACGTGAAAAGAAAAAGGATAATAGGACAAAGTAATTGTTGGATAAGAATGAGTTATGAGTATACCTGTGAAACTGGAAGTGTTTGAGGGACCTCTGGATCTGCTCCTGCACTTAATCGATAAAAATAAGATTGATATATATGATATCCCCATTGTTTTAATTACGGAGCAGTATCTGGATTATATCAAGCAGATGGAAACTGAAGATATGAACGTGATGAGTGAGTTCCTGGTTATGGCAGCCACTCTTCTGGATATCAAAAGTAAAATGCTTCTTCCAAAAGAAGAGGATGAGAATGAAGAGGAAGAAGACCCCAGAGCGGAACTGGTTCAGAAACTGTTAGAGTATAAGATGTATAAATATATGTCTTATGAATTAAAGGATCTGCAGGACCATGCGGCAAAATCCTTTTATCGGCAGGAACATATGCCTCAGGAAGTAAAGGAGTATCGGCCGCCGGTGGATTATGAAGAACTGGTGGGGGATGCAACCCTGGCAAAATTAAACGAAATCTTTCAGTTCATGCTAAAACGACAGGAAGATAAGATCGATCCGGTGCGAAGTACCTTCGGAAAGATCGAAAAGGATGAGATCGATCTGGACCGAAAAGAAAATTATGTAAAAGATTATTTGAAAACCCATAAACAGTGCAGCTTTAAGCAGCTTCTGGAAAAGCAGCATAGCAAAATGGAAGTGATCGTCACCTTTATGCTGATTCTGGAGCTGATGAAAGTGGGCCAGATTACGATTAAACAGGACCATTTATTTGATGATATTCTGATCACAGCGATTTACAGCGATATACAATAATCTACCGTGATGTACAACCATATATAATGATATACAGTGATATATATGGATGTACAGGGATACAGCAGGATATAGTAAGGAGTAAGGAAATTGGAAAGAGAAAAAGCCAAGGCAGTATTGGAGGCTGTTTTATTTACCATGGGGGATTCTGTGGAAATAGGAAGACTCGCATCTGTCATAGAAGAAGATAAAAAAGTAACAAAAGAGCTGCTTATGGAGTTGAAAGAATCCTATCAGGCAGAAGACAGAGGGATCGATTTGATTGAGCTGGATGATGCAGTTCAGCTTTGCACCAAAAGTGATATGTATGAATATCTGATCAAGATTGCCAAGACTCCCAGTTCCTATACCTTATCCGATACAGTGCTGGAAACCTTGTCTATTATTGCGTATAAGCAGCCGGTTACCAAGCTGGATATTGAAAGAATCCGTGGTGTGAGCTGTGATTTTGCAGTAAATAAACTGCTCCAGTATGATTTGATTCAGGAACTGGGTCGTATGGATGCACCGGGAAGACCGATGCTGTTTGGAACCACAGAACAGTTCCTCAGAAGCTTTGGCGTAAAATCCCTGGATGAGCTTCCGGAGTTGAATCCGGTTCAGTTTGAAGAATTCAGAGAGCAGGCAGAGGCAGAGGCAAAACAGGTGGTAGATATTTAGGTTGAATATATTTTGGGAATATATTTTCAGGATATGATTTTGAAAATATATTTTGGTCATTATGATTTTAGCGTAACAGTTTCATTTAAGCTGCTACGCTTTTTTATTGAAAAATTTTCAGAAGATATAAAAGGAACATTTTTTGAAAATACCGATTATAAATTTATCTATATAAAATACCAATAATACTTGACATTTTGTTTAGTATAAATATAATTAAGAAGTGCGTGACAAAAAGTTTAGTCTTACCAAACATGTAAAAGGGAAATGGATGCAGGAAGGACAGAGTGATACTGTATGAATATTGAAGAGCAGATTGGAAATAAGATTAAAAATCTGAGAAATTTAAACGGGCTTACGCAGGAAGAACTGGCGGACAGAACAGAGCTTACCAAGGGCTTTATTTCACAGCTGGAAAGAGGGCTTACTGCACCATCTGTATCCACACTGGCGGATATCGTGGAATGCCTGGGCACCAATCTTTCAGACTTTTTTCACGAACAGTCAGAAGAACAGATTGTTTTTCGAAAAGGTGACTATTTCGAAAAGGTGGATGAGCATAACAATACCATAGAGTGGCTTGTTTCTACCGCGCAAAGCAGGCAGATGGAGCCGATTCTGGTACATATTCAGCCCGGGGAGGCATTATTTGCCGATACGCCCCATACAGGCGAAGAGTTTGGCTATATTCTGGAAGGTTCGATAAAGCTTTATTATGGTGAAAAAGTTTACACCTTAAAAAAGGGTGATTCTTTCAGCTATCCGGCGAACAGACAGCATCGAATTGTTTCGGCAAGCAAAAGAGTATCTTCCCTGATATGGGTCAGCACACCACCGAATTTCTAAGGAGAAGAAGATGAACGACGTTATTTTACAACTGGATTCCATCAGCAAATCATTTGATGGAAAGATGGTAATAGACAATCTGGATCTGGAAATAAAAAGAAATGAATTTGTGACATTACTGGGACCAAGTGGATGCGGTAAATCTACCACACTGCGTATTATCGGTGGTTTTGTGAAGCCGGATGCGGGACGTGTCCTTTTCAATGGAAAAGATATCACAAATCTTTCACCGGATAAAAGAAATATCAATACCGTGTTTCAGAAATATTCTCTTTTTCCCCATATGACAGTAGAAGAGAATATTGCTTTCGGACTGAAGCTGAAACATAAATCAGCCCAATATATCAAAGACAAAATTGCATATGCACTGAAACTGGTAAACATGGATCAGTATGGAAAACGTCGTCCTGAGTCATTGAGCGGTGGACAGCAGCAGCGTGTGGCTATTGCAAGAGCGATTGTAAATGAACCGGATATTCTGCTTCTGGATGAGCCTCTTGGAGCATTGGACTTAAAGCTTCGTCACAGCATGCAGCGGGAACTGATAAAGATCAAACAGGAAGTGGGTATTACATTTGTCTATGTAACCCACGACCAGGAAGAAGCTCTGACCATGTCCGATCGAATCGTAGTCATGAACAAAGGGATCATTCAGCAGATGGGTACCTCCAAGAGTATCTATGATGAACCGCAGAATGCCTTTGTGGCTGACTTTATCGGTGACAGTAACATTATCGATGGCGTGATGGTAATGGATCGTCTGGTAGAGATTCAGGGAACCCGTATCCCCTGTGTGGATGAAGGCTTTGGAACCAATGAACTGGTGGATGTGGTGATCCGGCCGGAAGATCTGAAGATCGTGGATGCAGAGAAAGGATACCTGAAAGGAATGGTGGTTTCCATTATCTTCAAGGGTGCCTAT
>JBJENT010000226.1:0-7666 GCA_051880335.1 Lachnospiraceae bacterium | reverse complement strand
GGCGGAGCCCCGGTCATTTTGAAGGACTTCCCGATTGAAAAGATTCTGGTATCTTCCTATGCAAAAGAAAGCAGCGAATATGAACTGCTAATGAGCGTTCTGGATCAAAAAAATCTGGAGACCAGGGTACCGGTTCCGGGAGAAGAATATACATTAGGTGAAGCTGTTTTTACCATTCTTGGACCGGTAGAAGTATTTGATGATTCCAATAATTCTTCTATTGTATTCCGGCTTGACTTTGGGGAACGAAGCTTTCTTTTTGCAGGGGATCAGGAGAAGAAGGCAGAAAAGGCTCTTTTGAAGCAAGTGGAAGCAAATTTGCAGGCAGATGTATTGAAAGTGGGTCATCATGGGAAAAATGATGCATGTGGAAAGAAATTCTTAGCTGCGGTAGATCCGGAGTATGCTGTGATCAGCTGTGGGCCGGATGAAGGGGATATTGAGCCGGAAGAGAAACTTCTGGAAAGATTATATGATTCGGAAACGACAGTCCTGCGGACCGATGAGCAGGGGACGATCATTGTCGTATGTGATAAGGAAAATTTGAATTGGAATAAAGGTATGGAGTAGGGAATGGGATTCAGATTGCATAGAACAAGGCAATTGCATAGTACAAAGCAGGTAAACAATACAATGCAGTTGCAGAGAAAGCAGTTGAGAGGAAAGCACTTTCAGGCAGGAATCTGCAGAAGGTTGCTGGGTACGACGCTGGCGGCATTTATATTGTTTGGAAATATTTCAGAGGCCACAAAACTTGTGACATATGCGTCAGAATTAGACGGTGATACATTAATAGACCCGGATCAGGAACAGGATGGAGATGAGACGACATCTGCAGAGAATGAAAATGCAGAGTCAGGAGTGAGTGCTCCAAGTGTGACTGCGGAAAGCGCTATACTGATGGATGCCCGGTCGGGCGCTATTTTGTATGAGAAGAATATACATACACAAAGATATCCGGCATCGATTACCAAGCTGTTGACCTGTCTGGTGGCAAAGAAAAACAGTGAACTTTCTGATGTCGTAACCTTTTCAAAAGAAGCAGTTTTCGGTATCGAACGAAGGTCTTCCAATATTGGCATAGACGTGGGAGAAACACTGACCATGGAGGAATGTCTGTATGCGATTCTACTGGAGTCTGCCAACGAAGTGGCTTCTGCAGTGGCGGAACATGTAGGAGGCTCCATCGAAGGATTCACCCGGATGATGAACGAAGAAGCAGCGTCCCTGGGATGTACGGATTCCAATTTTGTAAATGCCAATGGATTACCGGATGACAATCATTATACCAGTGCATATGATATGGCACTGATTGCGCAGGCTTTTTTTGCAGATGAAAAACTGTCAGAAATATCCGGTACCGTTTATTACCAGCTGTTGCCCACTGCCACACAGCCGGATGAAATCAATCTACAGAATCATCACAGACTTTTGATGGGCTGCAGATATGGCAGTAAGTACAGCTATGAGTATACAGTAGGTGGTAAAACCGGTTACACGGATGTGGCCAGACAGACTCTGGTAACCTGTGCAGAGAAAGATGGTATGCGTCTGATCTGCGTGATACTGAAAGATGAGACCCCAAATCATTATCTGGATACAACAGCACTGTTTGAATATGGCTTTCAGTCCTTTTATGACGTGGATGCAACCACCGTGCTGGGAGAAGAAGAGATAAGCGGCATGGTACAATCTGTTGTGGGGGATGTGGATTATGAAATCTGTGGAGAAACCATAATCTGTTTACCAAAGGGAGTCACCCCGGATAAACTGGAAGCAAGGCTGGAGAAGACAGGTAACATCATTAGTACAGATTCCGGAAATGCAGGAGATGGAATTAGTACAGATTCCGGAAATGCAGGAGATACTGCCGGTACGGGTTTGATGGGGACCGAGGAAAGCCAGACCCCCAATGCCTACATCCGCTTTACCTATGACGGTAAGGAAGTGGGAAGTATACCACTGCTTTGCAGGGAAAAAGACCCCACGATTTTCATACAGAATGAACAGGCACAGGAAGAAGGTGCAGAAAGTGCCGGGGAGAAGCAAAGCAAGGAAAAAAAGAGTTTCGGTTTTCTGAGCATCTTAAAAGTATTTGTACTGACCATAGTGTTTATGGCACTGGGATTATTAGGATTTGTATTCTTTATTCGATATAAACAGGAAAAAGAACGCCAACGGAGACGCCGGGAAATCATGGAGCGGCACAGGGCGAGAAGAAGGGAGGAGGAGTGATTTTTCAATTGATGTAATAAGAATGAGAGAAATATAAAAGAAACAAAAGAATAGAATTTACTACATTTTCATATAGAAGATAAAGCAGACTCAGAATTTGCAAAATACATGCGAAGACATATTTTGAAGCACCTTAATTAGATGCAGCACAAATAGACGCAGAATAGAGAACGTATATGCAAATTTTGAGGAACGCCCGCATCATCAAGCCTCATTTTGGGTAAACAACGACCGGTTCAAATGACGAGCCGATCGTGGAATGTTTACCGGAATGGGGCCTTTTTCGTGCGAAAAAGGAAAAGGGAACAAAGAAAAGGAGTGCAGAATGAAGTCGAGAAGGAAAATAAGATCAAGAATCATAGCGTTCCTGATATCTTCGATTATGATGGCAACTACATTTGTAAATGATTACACAATTGCCTATGCAGAAGAAGATATCAGGATAAGTGATTCTTCTGAAAATGCTACGGAAGACAGTAAAAACAGCACGACGGAATCCACCGGGGAGAGTAGCAAAACGGAATCCGCGGATGGAAACAGTGCAGCAGAATCTGCCACCAAATCGGAAGAAGAGACTGCTGGTGCGACTAAGTCTATGGAGCCGGGAACAGAGCTGAATTCAGGAACAGAACTGGCATCAGGTACAGAATCAGATTCAGGAACAGAACTAAAGTTGGGAACCGCGCCGGAATCAGGAACAACGTTAGAGCCCGGAACCGATCCGGAACCGGAGACAAAAGCAGAGTTAGGAGCAGAGTTAGAGACAGCAGAGTTAGAGCCGGAATTGGAAATAAATCCGGAGTTACTCATAGAGGAAGAACAGGAGATGGATTATCCGCCCCAGAGCTTTACCGGTAGCGCTTCCAATGGGATTTACGTGGAAGCATCGGTAGAGGAAGGCGTATTTCCGGCCGGCACTATCATGATTGTTACAGCAGTCAGTGACAGCCGGGCCATGGAAGCTGTGGAAGACTCTGCATCGGAAGGCAAAGAAATTGTGGCTGCAAAAGCGGTTGATATTACCTTTACAGATGCGGAAGGAAAAGAGATACAGCCGGCAGATGGGAAGAAAGTGCATGTATCTTTGTCCTCTTCGGATGCAGTAGAGGGAGATTCCCATGCGGTATTCCATGTGGATGAAGATGGCAGCGCAGAGCGTGTGGCAAGCGCCAGTGCAACAGGTGCCGCATTTGATGGAGCGTCCTTTTCCATCTATGTGCTGGCAGGAGAAAAGCCCATTGCAGACCGTATCACCTTCCAATTTATGAATGGTGATACCTTATATGACTGCCAGATTGTAAAGGATGGAGAAACCTTATATGAGCCGGAGCTTCCGGTATCGGAAACAGGAGATTTCCTGGGATGGTATGAGGGGGATACCAGGTTTGAAGGATTTGGAACAGTGACGGTTTCTGAAACAAAGACCGTTACCCTGACTGCCAGGTTTAATCGAACTTATCATGTATACTTTTATGGTGCAGATGGAGTGACTGTCCAGGCCACCAAGAACGTACAGGATGGAGAGTCGGTTTCCACCACAGATGTTACGATCGCAGTAGATGCTTCCAAAGCACTTGTGGGCTGGTCTGCTTCCCAGAACGGAACCACAGCTGTTGGAGATACCGTAACGGTAAGAGGTGCGGATATTAAGCTTTATCCGATCATCAAAGAGGTAAAATGGGTCACCTTTGATACAGATGGTGGTTCTGTGGTGGCTCCTGTGTATGTATCAGAGGGTCAGACCGCTGTCCGGCCTGCGAATCCCACACGTGCAGGATACACCTTTGAAAAATGGGTGGTAAAGGGAAGCAGTCCCCAGCAGGAATATACCTTTACGGAAAAGGTGACAGAGAATATTACACTTCTGGCAAAATGGAAAGCCAATGCAGCAAGCTATACCATTGTATATTGGGCAGAAGATGCAGAGGATGATGCCTATGAAACCTTTATCAAAACAGAAACCGTGACCGGCTTATCCGATGCAGCTATCGAAGCATCCGATGTGAGCAGAAAAGTAGATGCTGTCACTTGGGATAAGAAATCCTATTTCACCTATAACAAAACCAAAACAGAGGCTGCTTTAGGCAGTGCAAAAATATCCGGGGATGGCACCACCGTGGTAAATGTGTATTTTAGCAGAAACCGCTATACCATAACCTTTGATCTGGGAAACAGATCCTACAATCAGATGACTATTGGAGGAAAGACTTATACAGGAAACTCCAAGACAAAATATCAGCTTACAGCCAAGTATGAGCAGAACATTGAAACTATGTGGCCCACTGCCTCTAATTTCCAGTCCGGCAATGATTTTTATGGCTGGGACAATGTAGAAAAAGATTTCTGTCAAGTGTCCAAAGTGCTGACTATGACAGAAAACCTGTGTACTACAGGCGGAAAAACTGCAAAGGCGGTTTATGGAACAAACTGTCTGGATCATTTGTACTATATGTTTGAGAGTTTCGACCAGACAAGTGGCGCAAATGGAAACAACCGGGTGAAGTATAAAGGAATCTATTACGATAAGAGCGTGGCATATTCCCAGGATGCCAATTCCACAGGGGGTGATTGGAATGCAAAACTGATCAGTGGAATGAAAAATGTGGGGGTAGAATCCAAAACGCTGAGAACTACAGGCTGGTTCAATGAGAAACCTGCAGAACGGAATGTTTTTCTTTATTATAGTCGTAATTCCTATGAACTTTCCTATTATAACTACAATCAGACGGTGAAGACAGAGACCATCAAATTCGGTGCAGATCTTACAGGAAAATATTCTTTTACACCGGCAAGGCCGGCAGCACTCAGCGATGTCTATGTATTTCAGGGATGGTATACCACACCAGGTTGCCTGGAAGGAACAGAAGCACCCAGAAAATTAACAGAAATGCCGGCGGGTAACACCATTGTATATGCAAAATGGGCAACACCTGTCTATACAGTTTCTTTCGACTTAAATGGTGCTGCCGGGACCATAGAACCACAAACCGTTTCCTATGGAGCGAAAGCAGTAGAACCGGAGACACCGGTCAGAGCCGGTTACACCTTTGGCGGCTGGACTTATGCAGATGGCACGCTGTTTCATTTCAGTACTAAAATCACAGCAAATACTTCCCTGAAGGCCCAGTGGATCTACGACGGTATCCTTTATGTAGCCTATGATGCAATAACGAATGGGGGAGCAGGGGCACCAATGGATGCCAACCAATATGTGGAAACAACTTATGCAACGGTGCTTCGGGCTCCGACTACCAATCCTACAGGAAAAGTATTCCTTGGCTGGGCGCTGGATGGCAAGACCTACTATCCGGGAGAAACCTTCCGGGTATCAGAAACCCTGGCAAAGGATGTAAACGGGAAAAAGGTGATTACGCTGGTTGCTATATATGGTGACAAACCAGCGGCAACAGAATTGGTATATGCGGCCAATAATGGCACCGATGCGACAAAAACCTTTTCGGTTCAGAGAAACAGTTATATTACGATAAAAGACATAACGGATAGCGATATAGGTTTTACCTATGAATATCATAAATTCCTGGGCTGGAAAGACGGTGAAGGCACCCTCTACAAATCGGGAGACCGGGTGGTGATCGATAATGTTACAAATCATATCCTGACTGCCCAGTGGGAAGAGATAAAATATACGGTAGCATTTTATGATCGTGACCCTTCAGACCCCGAAGCAGTCCTTCTTTCCATGAAAAATGATTATCACTATCATGATAATGTAACTGCTCCGGCAGCCCCGTCGCCATACGAGGATCCGGGATATGATTACGGGTTCCGGGGATGGAAAGCAGAAGATGGCCGGGTATACCAGGCAGGAAATCTTCCCAGAGTGACAGGAAATGCTGTTTATTTCGCTGATTATAGCTGCACACCCAAAACATTTACCATCGAATATAAAGGTCTGGAAAATGCAGTAGTAAAAGAAAATAGAACAACGTACACTGTTGAAACAGAAACCTTTACGTTAAACAACCCTGTGAAAGCCGGCTATACCTTCCTGGGCTGGATCGGCACCGGATTGGGGGATGCTGCTTCCAAAGCGGTTACCATTGCAAAGGGTTCGACCGGAAACAGGATCTATACAGCTACCTGGTCTGCCAATACCGATACTCCTTATACGGTAAAACATCATCTGCAGACCCTGGAAGATGCAAACAAATATGTTTTGAAAGATACGGAGCACCTTACCGGTAAAACAGATACCCAGGTGACACCAAAGGTAAAAGCTTATGAAGGCTTTACAGCGCCTGCGGCTCAGACCATCACCATCACCGGGGATGGAAAAGCAGAAGTGAACTACTACTATGATAGAAAGACCTATACGGTAACAGCACTTGCAGGAACCGGAACCACCAATGTGACAGGCAGCAATACCTATTTATATGGTGCATCCGTTACAGTAGATGCAGAAGTGCTGAATGGCTATACCTGGTCCGGCTGGTCCGGTGACCTGACGTCCGGTGATAAACAGTTTACCTTTACCATGCCGGCAAAAAATGTGACCTTGACTGCCCAGGCAACCATCAATCGGTATCAGCTGACTATCGACCCGGCGGGAGGCACATGGGATGGAAAGGAACCCCCATCTGAATTAGTTCTGAACTATCAAGAGACCAAGGATATTCAGCCGGCAGAACGAGTGGGCTATACCTTTAACGGATGGACCCTGAAAGGGGAAGACAGCAGCCAGGTACGGAAAGCTCAGGATGGCACCATCACCTTTACCATGGGGTATGAAAATGCCACACTGACAGCAAACTGGACAGCAAACACGGATACCAGATATGTGGTAAACCACTTTAAACAGAAGCTGGATGGCACCTATCCGGAAGTAGCCGATGAAACAGAAAACAAAACGGGAGTGACCGGAGAAAGGATCACCCCGGAAGTAAAATCCTATGAAGGATTTACCTCACCGGATGTACAGACAAAAACCATCGCAGCGAATGGCTCTACGGTAGTGGATTATTATTATACAAGAAATACCTATACCATTACTGTCCTGCCAAATCCGGAAGAGGCAGTAAAACCTCTTCGAACAGGAGCTTTTGGAATGAAAAAAGAATACGATCAGAAATTTGAACTTCCTTATGGGGAGGATCTGAGTAAGATTGTAAGCAAAGTAATCGAGTATACGATTCAGGGAGATTACTATTTTACCAACTGGTCTCTGGAAGGAAAAACGCTGGAAGAAGTGTCGCAGGGAGAAAAGACAAATGTTTCCCTGGCATCTCTGGTAGCAGGGGAAAAAATGCCAGCCCACAATGAATTGATCATTTATGCAAATTACGCACAGAAGACCGTGGTTTCACTAAGCGCGAACGGAGAATATGTGTATGATGGAAAGCAGCACGAAGCTGTCATTGATTACAGCAGCGCAGAAGCTCTGAAAGTCAATGTGGCAGGGGTAAAAGCAGTA
>JBJENT010000225.1:0-7675 GCA_051880335.1 Lachnospiraceae bacterium | reverse complement strand
CCAAGGGGTTATACCCAGCGAGCCGAGCCACCCGTTTTACGGGTGGCGGCGACTTATGGCGACGAATATTGGATTCGTTGACGTAGGGCCGCCCGAAATGCTATCATGTAAATATTGTGAGTATAGAGATAAAGATAATGCAGACAAAGAAAAAGCAGACCTGTTTGGCGTGGAGACAAAGAAAATGCAGACCTATTTGCTGGAAATTCGAAATATGACCTGTGGTTATGGAAAAAAGAATATTTGCAAGGACTTGAATTTACGACTGCCCCAGGGAAGCTGCAGTCTGATTCTTGGAGATAATGGATGTGGGAAATCCACATTGTTTTCTGTGATCACCGGCATGAAAAAAGCCAGGGACGGGCAGTTTTTTTGGAAGGGATCCGAAATGCCGGTAGAGAGTATGCAAATCCGGATTGGCTATGTTCCGCAGCAAAGCCCTCTGATTCCGGAGCTTACTGCTTGGGATAATCTGATGCTCTGGTATGGTGATAAAAAGAGATTGAAGGAAGAGCTTGAAACAGGTATGCTTCAGAAACTGGGAGTGAATCAAATGCAGAAAATGCAGGTGAGTAAGCTTTCCGGAGGAATGGCCAGAAGATGTGCAATCGGTTGTGCCATGGCAGGCAGTCCGGAGCTGCTGGTTCTGGATGAGCCCGGAGCAGCGCTGGATATGGAATGCAAAAAGATCTGGAAGGCATGTATGAAGGAATATATCATGCAGGGCGGAACGGTCCTGTTTTCCTCCCATGATGAAACGGATCAGGATCTGGCCGATCATATATACCATATGAAAGATGGGATGCTGCTGGAAGTGACATCATAGAGACATAAGATGAATGGACAGGAAGGAAAGAACATGACACGTAAAAAATTGCTGGGTATCATAGCAGGATCAGCAGCTGTTGTTGCAGTTGCAGGAGGAATTTTAATATATCATTTCATCACATCAAGCCCATTATATCGTTTGGGGATTGGTGTGAAAAATTTGGTGGAAGAAGTGAAAGCAACAGAGAATCCGCTGCTCATGGAAGATGGAGCAGGCCGGTTTTTTACCATGGTGGGGACAGAAAATGCTTCTGCGGACTATTCTGTTAATCTCAGCGGGAATCCGGTTTTGAATGGGATGACTCTTGGACTGGATGGAACCGTTGAGAGGGATATGACAGAACAAAAATTTCACATGAGTGCTCTTGCATCTACTTCCCAGATTCCGCTTATGGCAGTGGATTTATATTCCGATCAGGATGATGTCTATTTACAGATACCGGAAATATATGAAGGAAGTGTAACTTTCCAGGCAAAGGATTTTGATGGACAGTATAATGAATCAGCCTTGAAGGACTTCATCGGAAGTACCATTGATCAGGATATTGATTTTGACTTTTTTACTGATTTTACCGGTTTGGAAAGAGGGGAAGGAAGCTTTCTGGACCCTTATGGCGGCGATGTAAAAGCATTTTTGAAAGACATTGATCTGGCAGAAGAAAAGAATTACGAGCTGGATGAGGACAGACGCAGGCAGATAGAACAGGCTTATGGACAGGAACAAAAGCTGACTTCTTATTTTCTGACACTTACGTCAGAAAGACTGGGGCTTCAGGAACCCCTTAAAGTGCGGATTCTATTAAATAAAAAGAACAGAATCCTTATGGTAGAGTGTGCAGATGGTATGCCGGTAAGTGATGGATACCGGGTATCCGGAAACGTTCTTTTCCTGGGAACCGAAACAAGCATTGATTCTGTTCTGGCAGATGGCAGAGTAACAGAACAAAAGGAAAATACAGAAACTCATTCCGATATAAAACTCTCTATGGTGTTTGATCCGGAGACAAAAGCTGTACGGGTATCAGGCGATGGAACATTGGATATGCTGGAGCCGGGTATGGCAGCCCAGCTGGATGTGACTTTATCAGATTTTGAACCCGGGAAGCAGGCAAATCTTGACTTTCAGAATCTGCATCTGACAAAGAAGCAGGAAGAAATCGGAAAGCTGACCGGAAAGGCCTCCATACATGCAATGCCGGAGGATATCAGGATTCCTGACGGAGAGCAGTATGAAATTTTTGATATGAATAAGCTGGAGCTGGGGATCCTTCTCTGGAAATGGAAAGATAACCTGGGCGGCGTATTGGGAATGCTCTTTGGCGAGGAAATTTCCGATAGAATTGCAGAGGAAGTCGGAGATGCTGTAGAGGAGAGAGTGAAAAACTCCATTGGTGATGCAGTAGAAGATAAGCTGGATGGTGTTCTGGGTGAGGATATCAGTGAAATTCTCGGGGATAAAGCAGAGGATATTCTGGGCGAAAAAGCCGGTGAAATCATCGGCGATATGACAGAGGATAAAGTGGGAGAACTGCTGAATCCTGATAAAGCAGAAAAGGAACGTCTGGAAAAGGAATTGGAGGATGCACTGAAAAAGACTGAGGGCTCAGATCTTTAGGCAGGTAATATGAAACAGCATAAAGTATATTTTTATACGGAACTTAAGCGATTATTTCAATATAGTGCAGGTTTTTTTGTGTCCCTGCTGGTGGCAGGGCTTCTTTGTGCTGTACTTATCTTACTGGCAGGAGGGTTACTGCCTGAAACACTGCAGGTAAAACCCTTTCGGGTTGCTGTTTGTGTGGAGGGGGAGGATCTTATTTCCGAATATATCAAAAGCTATATTCAGAATATGAAAAGTACAGAGGGCATTCTGAAATTTGATGTGTGGGATGAGACTCCCGGCCCGGAAGAAATGGAGTCGGAAGAGCTGGCTGCCTTCATTGTCATTCCGGAGAAAACTCCGGTCTCTATTTTAAATGGAGAAAACGTTCCCGTGAAAATATATTTTCCGCAGCATGTAAATAATACCCAGTGGTATCTGCAGACCAAACTGATTCGTGGACTGGCAGAAAGCGGTATGACCTATATTGATGTACCACAGACAGAAAGCAGTTTATTGTATGAAATCCTGGCAGATGATGAGCAGGAGACAAAACAGCAGCTGGAGCAGATCATTGACCTGTTTCATCTGCGCATGGTGATGGAACGGGAAAGCTGGTTTCAGGACCAGACAGTAAAGAAGATGGGGGTCTACCAATTTAAGGAGTACTATCTGGCATCCGCAGCAGTGCTTATTCTGCTTTTGTGGGGTGTCGGGATAGGAGGTTATATTTGTGGGCAGCAGATGCAATGGAAACTTCTGCAAAAACGAAGAGGAGTCTCTCTTTTCTGGCAATACTTCTACAGCAGAGTTGTATTTTGTATACCCTATGTTTTGTTTTTGATATGCTGCATCGGTATGCTGATTTTTGTAAATGAAAATGCTTCTGCAGGAAATGCAATCACCGGAAATGCTGTTACCGGAAGTGTTTTTACAGGAAATGCTGTTACCGGAAATGCCATCACAGGTAAAGTATGTTACCGGCTGTGCTGGATGGTGATTTTGGCAGCTTTGCAAAGTGCATTGTTTTTCCAGTTGTTTGAGAAAACATCTTCCGGAATCTTTGCGCTTCTGGTATGGAATCTGGCAGGCTATGTCTGCGCAGGTGGAGTTTTGCCGGATGCTTTTTTGCCGGAAAAGGTGACAAAAGCAGCAGGATTCCTGCCACAGGGAATCTGTATGCAGAATATGCTGTCTATTGTTTCCAGGGAGAAAGGAATGATGGGACAAAATCTAAATATCTTGATCGGCTATAGCCTTTTCCTGTTTTTGGCCGGATTATGTTTCGAGTATTTCAGGGCATGGAGGATAAGAAAAGGGTGAAAAATATCGGAAATGTCTTTGCTATAGCATGTAAAAGAATATGGAAACGACCCTTCACAATTTTAATCTTTTTGTTATTTCCGCTTTCTGTCTGTTTCGTGCCGGGATTTAACCGGAGTGCAGAGGATGTGCATTTTGTTGCCGGATATCTGTATGAATCGGAAGAAATGGAATTCAAAAAACAATTCGAGACGGAACTTTCATCTGTGGAAGACGGGAAAAATCGTTTCGTAGAATATCGAGAATACGATTCCATTAAGGAAATGGAAGATGATTTGATCACCGGAAAGATCAGTTGTGGATTTTATCTGGGAAGGGAATTTGATCAGGCCCTGGAAAGCGGCGATTTCAGAGAAAGTATGACGCTTTATATTCCGGAAGGGATGAATTATGCAGGGATCGTAAAGGAGGATTTTACTTCCAGATTATACAAAACCTATTCTGCCATCTGGTTCAGCAGGCAGATGGAAAACAGTATAACCGGGGCTGAAGTGCTGCAGAAATTGGAAGAAGACCGGAAAGATGGAAAGGTTTTTCAAATCCTATATTCGGGAGAGACTGACGAGCAGGGGAATTTTGGACAAAATGAAGAAGTTCATGCAGCTGAGAACGCCTTTGCTACTGAAAATGCCTATGCTGCATTGGAAACGGAAATGTTTTCCCTTCGCGGTGTTCTTGCATTCCTTGCTTTTCTGGCGGCCATGCTGGGGGCAATAGATTTGAGCAGAGACCGGAAAAACAACATCGCCATAGGAGCCGCTCAGAGAAAACTGTTTCTGAAAATAACGGTTGCAATTCCGGTTTTATGGAGTATAATATTTTTGTTTCTGGGAGTTCTTTCCCAGGGATATTTGTATGGTGCGAAGTCTTTTCTGAAGGAGACGGGATGCATACTGCTTTATGGCGGTATTTTATTGCTGCTTGCATGGATTCTCGGAAATCTGTGTTCGGAGCGGGTACTGGCAGGTATCATGCCATGTATACTTTTGGTTGGAATATTATGTACACCGGTGATATTCAGTCTGGACAAGCAGATACCGGTTATCAATATGATTTCCAAAATATATCCGGTTACCTGGTATTTGAATCTTGCTATGTAGTTTACATAATATATGGTGTAGAGAATTATTATATCAGACAGTGTCATACTATGTTTTACTATATAACATAAAAGAATCTCGAGGTTGGTCAAATGGCAAAGGAAAAAAAGGAAGTAAAAACCAATGTGATGCGTATACTGGAAAAGGAAAAGATTCCATATGAACATCAAAGCTATGAATGCGATGATTTTATCGATGGAATCCATACAGCTGATATGCTGGGACTTCCTCATGAAAAGGTTTACAAAACATTAGTGACCCAGGGCGCTTCTAAAAATTATTTTGTGTTTGTAATTCCCATTGCGGAAGAACTGGATATGAAAAAAGCAGCAAAATCTGTGGGGGAAAAATCAGTTTCCATGATTCCGGTGAAAGATATTACTGCTGTGACCGGCTATATCCGTGGTGGATGCACCGCAATCGGCATGAAAAAGCAGTATGTTACCAGAATCGACAGCTCAGCGGAAAGTCTGGATAAAATTTATGTCAGCGGAGGAAAAAGAGGCTCTCAGATCCTACTGTCTCCCCAGGACTTAAAGCGTGTTGCCAAGGCTGAATTTGGAGATGTCATTGTCCGGTAACAGATATAAGGTGAAAAGCAATAGATAAAAATGTAATAGGTAAGAAATATAATATGCAAGAAGTATGATAAGTAAGAAGTACAATAAGTAAGAAATGCAATAGGTAAAATGTGACGAAAATAAATATTAAAATTGTATAAAATCCTAGTTGACACTACTTCCATAGGTTGTTATGATTGAAGTAATTTATGAGACATATTGTACTTTTACAGGATTGTTACTGCGTAATAGTAGGCAAGACCAGATTTCGGATGAAATTTGGTCTTTTTTAGTTTCTTAATATGCTAGCATTTGTTTTGTGCGTTTTCGCATTTTAGTGTAGTTGATAAGGGAGCAGAATATGGTTATTAACCATGTTATCAATAATAATGTTGTAAGTGCCTTTGATCAGGATCAAAATGAGATCATTGTCATGGGAAAGGGAATCGGATTCCAGAAAAAACCCGGGCAGGAGATTCCTGAAAATAAAATTGAGAAGAGGTTTGTTTTAGAAAATAAGGCACAGGTGAATCAGTTCAGGCAGTTGATGGAATCGGTTCCTATGAATCATCTGGCAGTTTCTGTAGATATTATAGAGTATGCAAAACAGGTTATGCCTAAAAGAATCAGCCAGACCATTTATTTGTCTTTGACGGATCATATCAATTTTGCATTGGAGAGATCAAAAGAGGGGATGCTTTTTCAGAATTCCCTGTTGAATGAGGTAAAGAGTTTTTATCCAAGTGAGTATCTGGTAGGGGAATACGCGCTTGCACTGATCCGCAGGGAGACAGGTATCGAGCTCCCCATTGATGAAGCAGCGTCGATCGCACTGCATTTTGTGAATTCAGAGTATAACGTGGGAATGAACGATACGATGAATATTACATCCCTGATCAAGGATACGATTCAGATTGTGGAAGATGCGCTTCAGATTAAACTGGATGATATGGGCCTGTATTATTCCAGATTTGTAACGCACCTGAAATTCCTTTCCCAGAGGGTTTTTACCGGACAACTGCTGGATAATCAGGACCAGGAACTGGTAGAGATGATTTCCAGATTGTATCCACATGAGTATGAAATCAGTAAATTGGTGGGAAACTATATTAAAGAAAAATATGACCGTGAAGTTACCAACGAAGAGCTGGTCTATTTAACGGTACACATCAGAAGAATTCAACCAGGTATTACAGAATAATTGAAGGAGACAGAATATGTTTGGATTTTTGAAAAAGGGAAATGCGACAGAGAATATAGAGATCATCACAGCACCTATCATCGGAGAAGCGGTAGAGAGTGCACAGATTAATGATCCTACTTTTGCAGAAGAGATGTTGGGAAAGGGAATTGCAATCAGACCGGAAATCGGGAAAATGTTTTCCCCGGTGGATGGAACTGTGACAACAGTATTTGAAACAAAACATGCAGTTTCTTTTACATCGGAAAAGGGTGCAGAGGTACTGGTTCATGTAGGTTTGGATACCGTAAATTTAAAAGGTGAGTATTATACAGCTCATGTAAAAGACGGAGATACGGTAAAAAAAGGTGATCTGATCCTGGAATTTGATATGGGAAAGATTAGGGAAGCAGGGTATGACCTGATCACACCAATCGTGATCTGCAATACAGATGATTATCAGGATATTGAGACAATAACAGGAAAGTCTGTAAATACAGGGGATGCTGTTATGAAACTCAAAGCATAATACAAAGATATACATTCATGAAACTTATGATAGAAAGATATCTGTGTATAAAAAAGAAAGATACATTTTGATGCGTTAGTTAAAGATTCCGGGAGAAGGGAATCTTTCTAAATAAAAACTATATAAAAAGAAGGGAGAGATTTTATATGAAATATCTTCAGAAATTGGGTAAAGCTTTAATGCTTCCCGTAGCTTGTCTGCCTATTTGCGGTTTGCTTATGGGTATTGGTTATCTTCTTTGCCCGGCTACTATGCAGGGTGGAGACATCACAGGATTTGTTCCGCTTCTTGGCCTGTTCCTGGTTAAAGCAGGTGCAGCTCTCATTGATAACATTGCAATTCTGTTTGTTATCGGTGTAGGTGTTGGTATGTCAGAAGACAATGATGGTACAGGCGCTGTTGCAGCTCTGGCATCCTGGCTTATGATCACAACACTTCTTAACACAGGTTTTGTTACAACAATCATGCCATCTGTTGCTGATGACGTAAACAAAACATTGGCGTTCAATAAGATCGCTAACCCATTTATCGGTATTATTGCCGGTATTATCGGTG
>JBJENT010000224.1:5678-7717 GCA_051880335.1 Lachnospiraceae bacterium | reverse complement strand
ATTATTAGGAAAAGAGGTTAGGACATGGCAGTAACATTACAGGATACCCCGTCATACATAGGTATTGATCTCGGTACATCAGCTGTGAAGCTTTTGCTGATGGACGAAACAGGAAAGATTCACAAAATTGTATCTAAGGAGTATCCACTTTATTTCCCTAATCCGGGCTGGTCAGAACAGAAGCCGGAAGACTGGTATGAGAAATCCATGGAGGGCTTGAAAGAGCTGATTTCTGAATGCGATAAGAGCCAGGTGGCTGGTATCAGCTTTGGTGGACAGATGCACGGTCTGGTTATTCTGGATAAAGACGATAATGTAATCCGTCCGGCACTTCTCTGGAATGATGGACGTACATATGAAGAATGCGACTATTTAAATAATGTAATCGGAAAAGATAAACTTTCTGAGTATACAGCCAATATTTCCTTTACCGGATTTACAGCTCCAAAGATTCTCTGGGTAAAGAACAAAGAGCCGGAGAATTTTGCAAAGATTGCAAAGATCATGCTTCCGAAAGATTATCTGGCATATAAATTATCCGGTGTACATTGTACCGATGTTTCCGATGCATCCGGTATGCTTCTCTTTGATGTAAAGAACAGATGCTGGTCCAAAGAGATGATGGAAATCTGTGATGTAAAGGAAGAACAGTTAGCTAAGATTTACGAAAGCTATGAAGCAGTGGGAACACTGAAACCGGAACTGGCAGCAGAGCTGGGATTACCGGAAACCGTTAAAATCGTTGCAGGTGCCGGAGATAATGCAGCAGCAGCAGTTGGTACCGGCACTGTTGGAGATGGCAGATGTAATATCTCTCTGGGTACATCCGGAACCATCTTTATTTCCTCCAAAGAATTCGGCGTAGATAAATACAATGCACTGCATGCTTTTGCACATGCAGATGGCCACTATCATCTGATGGGCTGTATGCTGAGTGCAGCTTCCTGTAACAAATGGTGGATGGAAGAGATCCTGAAATCCGATGACTTTAAAGGGGAGCAGGCAGCTATCACAAAACTGGGCGAAAACCACGTTTACTTCCTGCCATATCTGATGGGAGAACGTTCCCCTCATAACAATCCAAATGCCAGAGCAACCTTTATCGGTATGACCATGGATACCACCAGAGCAGATATGTATCAGGCTGTTTTGGAAGGTGTTGCATTTGCTCTTCGTGATTCCTTCGAAGTGGCAAAATCTCTCGGCATCAAGATCGAAAGAACAAAGATCTGCGGCGGTGGAGCAAAGAGCCCGTTATGGAAGAAGATCATTGCAAACGTACTTGGCATAAAGGTAGATGTCATTGAAAGTGAAGAAGGACCGGGCTATGGTGGTGCAATGCTGGCGGCAGTGGCATGTGGTGAATTCGCTTCCGTAGAAGATGCAGCTGAGAAGCTGGTGAAAGTAATTGATACCGTTGAGCCGGATCCGGAACTGGTTGCAAAATATGATGCCAGATATCAGCAGTTTAAAGAGATTTATCCGACCTGCAAACCATTATTTGAGATCATCAAATAAGTGCGCAGAGAATCCGGAACGAAAAAGTGCATGATACAAGAGAAGAAAAGGGAGATATAAATCAATGCAGCAAAAATCCAAGAAGCCGGTCATAATACTTGCAGCGATCGCAGGTGTTGTAAGTATTCTTGCAGTGGTTGCAGCAGTGCTTGTTTATACCATGTTTATGACGCCTGAAAAACGTCTGGAACATCAGTTGGAACTGGGTAACCGATATCTGGAAGAAGCGGATTATGACAGTGCACTTGCTGCCTTTGACAAAGCAATCGAAATCGATAAAAAGAGCATCAAGGCATACGCGGGAGGGATTGCAGCCAGAAAAGAACTGGATGATACCGAGCAGCTTCAGGAATTTTACGAAAAGACCCTGGATGTAATGGAGGATCTGGACGAGGATATTCTGGAAGATAACGAAGATGATGTGATCGATATCTATTGTGATGCAGGCACGGTCTATGAAGAAGAACCGGAAAAGGCAATGGATGCTTTGGAGTCCGGTTACAAACTGATGGACAAGGATA
>JBJENT010000224.1:0-5578 GCA_051880335.1 Lachnospiraceae bacterium | reverse complement strand
CCGGAAAAGGCAATGGATGCTTTGGAGTCCGGTTACAAACTGATGGACAAGGATAAACATATTTATAAAGCACTGACGAAAGAATACGATGAGACTGCAGATGCAAAGGTAGAAGAGGGCCAGTACGAGGAAGCTTTGGAGGTATATGACCGCTGGCTGGAGACAAACGAAGAGGACCAGACAGCAGTAGAAGGTCTGGATGATACACTGGAAGCATATATGAATGAATTGATTGCGGAAGGTGATCTGGATAAGTGCCAGGAACTGGCAGATCGGTATGGAGATGTTTCCGCCATTGATTTTGACACCTGGATTGCAGAAGCACAGGAAGAGCAGGAACGAAAAGCTGCAGAAGAGGCCGTCCTGTCTATGATCTATGAGTATATGTCCTCTAAAGATTATGTTTCTTTGGCCAGAATGAAAATGGATGGCGATGCAGATGACATTTTCTATGAGATGGAGGGAGACCATATTTTATATGCTCCGGATGGTGCAGATGAGTCCTACACGGGAAAAGCAGCAGGCATCTACAAATGTCCTAATGATTCTTATGATTATTACTTCTATTTTGGAGCAGTAACCGAAGGAAGCCGGGAGGGACAGGGAACATCTTTTACAGCAGAAGGTTATAGCTATTATACCGTAGATGATCTGACCTGGCAGAATGATATGCCAAACGGAAGTGCACATGTATATCAGGAAGGAGAAACCTCTTATTCGGACTATATTACCGTATCGGATGGAACCATGAAGGATGGTTTGTGGGATGGTCACGTTGCCAGAACACTGCAGGACGACGACATGTATTTCGATTTAAGTTATGATGCTTCTTTGGGTATACCGACCTCTGATGTAACAGAAGAATTTACCAGCGAACATACTTATGCCGGGCTCGGATATGATCAGTATGTCATCGCATATGACTCTCAGGACGGACAGTATTGGTATACCTATCTGAAACATGGTGAAACAGTAGGAGCCATCGGTTATGCCGATTATTAATGGGATGCCGATGATTCATAGAATACAGAGAAATGCAGTACATATTATTATGAAGAGAAGGAGAAACCAACATGGAAATCAAAAGTGTAAAAGATGCCGCATTCCGTAAATACGGCAGAGTTATTTCAGAAATTGATTTTTCTGAACTTGTAGCAAAAATGGATGAAACGCCATTACCGGCAGATGTTGTTTATGAACCATCTGTTGAACTGTTGGAAGCACTTCCTGTTATGGAAAAACTTCAGACAGCATATTACGGGGAACTGCCGATTCAGATTGGTTACTGCAATGGTAACAACCACTTACTGAATGCATTAGAGTATCATCGTTCTTCCGAACTGGATATCGCAGCAACGGATGCGATTCTTCTTCTGGGAAGCCAGCAGGATATTACTGACGATTTTACCTATGATACCTCTAAGGTAGAAGCGTTCCTTTGTCCAAAAGGAGTAGGTGTAGAGCTTTATGCTACAACACTTCATTATGCGCCATGTAACGCAGGGGAAGGTGGATTCAAAGTAGTTATTGTACTTCCAAAAGATACCAATCTTCCACTGGATGAAAAACATGCAGGTTATGAAGATGCCCTGATCACAGCAAAGAACAAATGGTTGATCGGCCATGCAGAAGGCGGACTTCCGGCAGGAACACACATTGGTCTCATTGGTGAGAATATTAGTGTGTAATATAGTACGGAAAACAGATTTCATTGTAACAAAAATATGAAGAGAAGCATTTTGCGGAATATTCTGCAGGAAGCGAAGATTCCGCATTAAGCATAAATAAGGAGGAAAAACAAATGAACAATATTCCAAAAATTAAAATTGGTATCGTAGGTGTAAGCCGTGACTGTTTCCCAGCATCCCTTACCATCAACAGAAGAAAAGCTTTAGTAGAAGCATATGCAAAGAAATATGATGCAGCAGACATCTATGAATGTCCTGTTACTATCATCGAAAGTGAAATCGATATGGTAAATGCACTTGCAGACATCAAAAAAGCAGGATGTAATGCACTTTGCGTATATCTTGGAAACTTCGGTCCTGAAATTTCCGAAACATTACTTGCAAAACATTTTGATGGTCCTAAGATGTTCTGCGCAGCTGCTGAAGAAAGCCAGAACGACTTAGGAGATGGCCGTGGCGATGCTTACTGTGGTATGTTAAATGCAAGCTACAACTTAAAACTGCGTAATGTACAGGCTTATATTCCGGAATATCCGGTTGGTGATGCAGATGACTGTGCAGACATGATCCATGAATTCCTGCCAATCGCACGTGCATTAGTTGGTCTCTCCAACTTAAAGATCATCAGCTTTGGTCCAAGACCTCTTAACTTCCTTGCTTGTAACGCACCAATTAAACAGCTTTACAACCTGGGCGTTGAAATCGAAGAAAACTCCGAACTGGATCTGTATGAAGCTTTCCTGAAACATGAAGGTGATGAAAGAATCCCTGCTATTGTAAAAGAAATGGAAGAAGAACTTGGTGCAGGTAATAAGAAACCGGAAGTTCTGGCTAAACTGGCTCAGTATGAACTGACTTTAACAGACTGGGTAGAAGCACACAAGGGTTACAGAGAATATGTTACTCTTACAACAAAATGCTGGCCTGCATTCCAGACCATGTTTGGCTTTGTTCCTTGCTACGTAAACAGCCGTATGGCAGCAAAAGGCATGCCTGTATCCTGTGAAGTAGATATTTATGGTACCTTATCCGAGTTCATCGGAACCTGCGTATCTGACGATGTTGTTACATTGCTTGATATCAACAACTCCGTTCCGAAGGATATGTATGAAGAATCCATCGCAGGTAAATTTGATTATAAACATACTGATACTTTCATGGGCTTCCACTGCGGTAATACATGCTCCAAGAAACTGGCATTCCACGAAATGAAATATCAGAAGATCATGGCAAGATCACTTCCTGTAGAAGTAACAAACGGAACTCTGGAAGGTGATATCGTTCCTGGTGATATCACATTCTTCCGTCTGCAGTCTACAGCAGATTCTCAGATCCGTGCATATGTTGCAGAAGGCGAAGTTCTTCCGGTAGCAACAAAATCCTTTGGTGCAATCGGTGTATTTGCAATCAAAGAGATGGGTAGATTCTATCGTCACGTACTGATTCAGAAGAACTATCCACATCATGGTGCAGTTGCATTCGGACATCACGGAAAAGCTTTATTTGAAGTATTCAAATATTTAGGAGTTCCAATGGAAGATATCAACTATAATCAGCCAAAGAGCCTGCCTTATCCAACAGAGAATCCATTTGCATAAGAGCTACATATTAGATAGCAACCTGAGGCTGCCGCTTTTCATGAAGCGGCAGCCTTTTTCTGGATTCGATGGCCTTCTGATTCAGAAAAAAGAGGGCGCCTCGTGCATTTTATTTGGATTGCGCAAAGAAGCGGCTCAGTGTTATTATCTATATGGTAGGAGAGAATATCATATATGAGTGAAGAAATAAAACAAACAGATCATCAGGAGCAGGAAAATGTATCTGTGAAACAGACAGATCATCAAGAGCAGGAAAATGCATCTGCAAAACGGGAAACGACAGCCTTTCAGATTATGGTGAAGGGTATTCTTGTCATGCTTGCAGTTGCAACACTCTGCTCCGTCTCCTTTTCTCTTTTGATGGCCAGATCCGGAAATAAGGAAAGTGAGAAACGTGAGGTTTATGATCATCATTATGTGCTGATCGCAGACGATGCAGAAGATGAATTCTGGGATAAAGTATATGCAGGTGCCCAGAAAGAAGCAGAAAAAGAACATGTATATGTGGAAAAAATGGGAGACATTCTTGCAGTAGATTATTCCACAGAGGGCCTTATGAGAATGGCAATTAATTCTTCTGTGGATGGAATCATTTTGTATGCAGAAGATACAAAGGAGATGACAGAACTCATTAATCAGGCTGTGGAAAAGGGGATTTTTGTTGTTACCATGCGGCAGGATATCGACAGCAGTAATCGTCAATGCTTTGTGGGAGTAAGCAGCTACGACCTGGGCCAGGAGTATGGAAAACAGATTCTCGAGATTTTACAGACTGAGACGGAAGCAACAAATATCAGTATTTTGGTAGACGAGAGCACCAATGAGTCAAGACAGACCATGCTTACGATGGGCATCAAAGATGTACTGTCGGAAATCTTAGAAGAGGATATGATGCCGGATATCCGCATGCAGAGAATCGATACCTCGGATACGTTCAGTGCGGAGGAAGCAATCCGGGATATCTTTATGAATGAAACTGATCTTCCGGATATATTAGTCTGCCTGAATAGTATTTATACACAATGTGCATATCAGGCAGTCGTAGATTATAACCATGTAGGAGATGTAAAGATTATTGGATATTATGCATCGAATACGATTTTGGAAGCGATTGAAAAGCAGATTGTTTATTCGACCATTCGTGTGGAGCCCGAAGAAATCGGAAAATCAAGTGTAACCGTTCTGAATGATTATCAACAGACAGGATATGCCAACTCTTATGTACCGGTTAGCATGAAGGTAATAGATCAGAAGGAGGCAGTGCAGCTGCTGAACGAGGTGTCAGATGATGAAAATGCTGGAAACTAGATGGAATAATGCCTCCCTACAACTAAAACTGACTATAAGCTTTTCCTTTACCTTGATCATCATTTTGGCTATGAACATATTTATGTATACGAACATCAATAAAATGATCGGTCGTGTAGATGAAGTATATGCCAGTAACGTGAATTTGAATGAATTATCGGATGCTTTGGAACAGGTGCAGGATTCGGTAAAAGGATATCTGGATACAAAAAGTTCGGTAGCTTTGGACACCTATTATCGTGCTGAACAGGATTACCGGAGGCTGCTTGAGAACCTGAATCAGGATATTACCGGCAATTATATGGAAATCATGGAAAAAAACATACATGATCAGTCGGAAACCTATCTGAGTCAGGTATATGAAACGGTACAGGCAAAGCGTGGACGAAATGTAGAGAAATATAAAGCCTCTTATGAGGAGGCAACCATTACATATACTGATGTAAGAAACAGCATATTTTCTTTGAATAATCAGAAATTTAAAAATAATACGGATAATTATATTATTCTTTTATCCTCTTTGCGGTATATGGAATGGATCAGTACTTTTATTTTAATTATCATTGGTATCATTAACTTTGCCATGATTTTCCTGCTTACCAGAAATCTGACAAGGCCGCTGATCGACTTGTCGAAAGCAGCAAATGATGTGGCAGAAGGTAACTTTGATGTTGTGGTAAAATCCTCTAAAACAAAAGACGAGATTGGTATTGTGTCCAATGCATTCCAAAAAATGGTGGGAAATATTCAGCTGTATATTTTGGAAATCCGAAACAGTATGGAACGTGAAAGCCAGATGAAAGAGAAAGAGCTTTTGATGGAGAGCCGCATGAGGGAAGCTCAGCTTATGACCCTTCAGGCACAGATCAATCCTCATTTCCTGTTTAATACATTAAACGCCGGTGCGCAGCTCGCCATGATGGAAGGCGCAGATAAAACAACCGAGTTTATTGAGAACATGGCGGATTTTTTCCGTTACAATAT
>JBJENT010000223.1:0-7753 GCA_051880335.1 Lachnospiraceae bacterium | reverse complement strand
ACAATCCACGCTTACACAGGCGATCAGATGACACTTGACGGACCACAGAGAAAAGGTGATAAGAGAAGATCCCGTGCAGCTGCTTGCAATATCGTTCCAAACAGCACAGGTGCTGCAAAAGCTATCGGTCTTGTAATCCCAGAACTGAACGGCAAATTAATCGGTGCTGCTCAGCGTGTACCAACCCCAACAGGTTCTACAACAATCTTAACAGCTGTTGTTAAAGGCACAGACATTACAAAAGAAGGCATCAATGCTGCAATGAAAGCTGCTGCTACAGAATCCTTCGGTTACAATACAGATGAAATCGTATCCAGCGATATCGTTGGTATGAGATTTGGTTCTCTGTTCGATGCTACACAGACAATGGTTTGCCAGATTTCTGATGATCTGTATGAAGTACAGGTTGTTTCCTGGTATGATAATGAAAACTCCTACACAAGCCAGATGGTTAGAACAATCAAATACTTTGCTGAATTAGCATAATTGTTCGGACAGGTTTGATATAGAAGTCAAAATGTAAGGAACTTTAAGGTCCGGTCCTCATGGACCGGACCTTTTATCATATTCCGTGAAGCAATATGTTCGAATGAAAATGCTGTTTCGTGGGAATATGGCAGGGAGATCCCTGAATCATATAAGAAAAAGAAAGGAAATAAAAATCATGGGATTAAATAAGAAATCTGTTGATGATATCAACGTTGCAGGAAAACGTGTCCTTGTAAGATGCGATTTCAATGTACCTTTAAAAGATGGTAAGATCACAGACGAGACACGTATCGTTGCTGCTCTTCCTACTATTAAAAAACTGATTGCTGATGGCGGAAAGGTTATCCTTTGCTCCCACCTTGGCAAAGTAAAAAATGGTCCTAACGAAGGCGAATCTTTAGCTCCTGTAGCAGAAAGACTTTCTGAGAAATTAGGAAAACCTGTAAACTTCGTAGCTGATTACAATGTAACAGGCGAAGCTGCAACAGCAGCAGTAGCAGCTATGAAGGAAGGTGATGTAGTTCTTCTTCAGAATACACGTTTCCGTGGCAAAGAAGAAACAAAACCGGAAGCAGCTGGCGAAGCTTTTGCAAAAGAATTAGCTGATCTTGCTGATGTATATGTATGCGATGCATTCGGTTCTGCCCACAGAGCACACGCTTCTGTAGCTGTTGTAACAAAATACATCACAGAAAAAGGTGGCGAAAACGCTGTTGGTTACTTAATGCAGAAAGAAATCGACTTCCTTGGAAACGCTGTTGAAAATCCGGTTAGACCTTTCGTAGCTATCCTTGGTGGTGCTAAAGTAGCTGATAAATTGAACGTTATCAATAACCTGCTTGAAAAATGCGATACACTTATCATCGGTGGTGGTATGGCATTTACTTTCTTAAAAGCTCAGGGTTATGAAATCGGTAAATCCTTAGTAGATGATGAAAAACTGGATTACTGTAAAGAAATGATGGCTAAAGCTGAAAAACTTGGCAAGAAACTTCTTCTTCCAATCGACACAGCTGTAGCTGACAGCTTCCCAAATCCTATTGATGCTGAAATCGCAGTAGAATATGTTGATTCTACAGCAATCCCTGCTGAAAAAGAAGGTCTTGATATCGGACCTAAGACACAGGAACTTTTTGCAGATGCTGTTAAGAGCGCTAAGACAGTAGTTTGGAACGGACCTATGGGTGTATTCGAAAACCCTGTTCTTGCAAAAGGTACTATTGCTGTTGCAAAAGCATTGGCTGAAACAGATGCTACTACAATCATTGGTGGTGGTGACTCCGCAGCTGCTTGTAACCAGCTTGGTTTCGCTGATAAGATGAGCCACATCTCTACAGGTGGTGGTGCTTCCCTTGAATTCTTAGAAGGTAAAGAACTTCCGGGCGTATACGCAGCAGATGATAAATAGAGCAATCAACAATGAGGAAAATCATAAGGCAATGCATGCTTGCATGTAATTGCCTTGTGATTTGACGAATGTAATGGTTGAGCAATATCCTGCGTTTACGCAGAAAAGATATTGCGAAAACCATAGGATTGCGAGAGTGAAACGAAGCAATCCGTGTTGATAATAATACCAATATTAAGGAGATAATTACAATGGCAAGAAGAAGAATTATTGCTGGTAACTGGAAAATGAACATGACTCCTTCTCAGGCAGTTGAACTTTGTGCAACTCTGAAGGACCTTGTAAAAAATGATGATGTAGACGTAGTTTACTGCGTACCTGCAATCGACATCGTACCTGTTGCAGAAGCTATCAAAGGTACTAACGTTCATCTTGGTGCTGAAAACTTCTATATTGAAGATAAAGGTGCTTACACAGGTGAAATCTCTGCTCCAATGCTGAAAGAAGCTGGTGTAGAATATGTTATCATGGGTCACTCTGAAAGAAGAGATATCTTTGGTGAAAACGATATTCTGATCAACCAGAAAGTTAGAAAAGCATTCGCAGCTGGCTTAAAACCAATCCTTTGCTGTGGTGAATCTTTAGCTCTTAGAAAAGCCGGCACATATGCTGAATGGATCAAGAGACAGATTACATGGGATCTTTTCGAAGTAACAGCAGATCAGGTAAAAGAACTGGTTATCGCTTACGAACCAATCTGGGCTATCGGTACTGGTGAAACAGCTACAGCTGAACAGGCTCAGGAAGTATGTAAGATGATTCGTGAAACAATTGCTGACTTATACGATGAAGCTACAGCAGAAGCTGTTCGTATTCAGTATGGCGGATCTATGAACGCTGGTAACGCTGCTGAACTGCTTTCCAAAGATGATATCGATGGTGGTCTGATCGGTGGCGCTGCATTAAAACCTGATTTTGGTCAGATTGTAAATGCATAAGCATTAGATGTTGAAATTTATGAAAAGAAGGGTATAAACCTTATCAGAAAGGACTTTTGACAGAGAAATCTCCGTCAGAAGTCCTTTCTCACTTCTGTCAGAAGTCCTTTTTACATCCTCCAAAAGCCCTTTTTTACTTTACTATTTTCAAAACTGGTATAAAATAATATAACGTGATAAAATAACTATGTTATTCACAATCAAATATGGAATGAAAATGAGTATTTGAGACAGTTTTTGTGAGGAGAATAGGATTATGAAATGTAGAAAGTGTGGAGCTGAACTATTGGTGACAGATACTTTTTGCGTGAATTGCGGACATAAAGTGGAACCGGCATTTTGCCCATCCTGTGGGGAACCGTTGCGGGAAGGAACAAAATTCTGCCATAAGTGTGGAGCCGCTGTAACTGAGGACGATTTAGAGGATGATGCGATACCGCTGGTTCAGCAAAATACAGTAGATATTCCCTTTGAACAGATAGAGCAGGGGATTTTGTTTGAGGCAGCAAAAGCAGCCAATGAGCCACCAAGAAATCTGTATCAGAAGCCTGTTATCGATTCGGAGGAACTGAATGGCCATGACGGAGCCGGAGATGCCGGGGAAGGTGACGATTATGATGAGGATGATTATGACGACGAGGAAAGGGGCAGTTCTTTTGTGACCAAACTCAGTGTCATTATCGGCATTGTAATTTTGTTCGTTGCACTGGCAGCTGCTTTTTTCTATTGGAAAAACAATGTAGGACTCCCGGAAAAAGAGCAGGAAGAAGAGCAGCAGGAGATAACGTCGGAAGATGGAACACCGGAAGAGCCTGAAATGGAATGTCAGGGGCGTATTCAGGTGATTAAAAATGTAAATGTCAGGGACAACCCTTCTACAGAACAGTCCACAGTACTGTTTGTGGCACATGCCGGAGATACCTTTGAATATTATGAAAAGGATGACAGTGGCTGGTATCACATTAAAATAGCAGACAGCGAAAAGTCCTATGAGGAAGGTTATGTGTACGGTGATTATGTGGAATCATTGGATTGATGCGGAAATCGGCTCATAGGTCTGGGATAGTGCCAGCCCGTTTTTCTTCAGCCATGTTTTGTATACTTTATAATCCGGCATAAGGGATTCCACCTCTGCCCAGAAATCGGGAGAATGGTCCATATGTATCAAATGGCATACCTCATGCACTACCACATAGTCCATGACTGCCGGAGGAGCCAGAATGAGCCGCCAGTGGAAGGAAAGAGTTCCACGGGAGGAACAGCTTCCCCAGCGTGTTTTCTGCTCAGCAATCCGTATGGAGGAATAAGTAACACCCAGCTGCGCAGCATAATAGGAAGCCCGTCTGGCGATGCATTCCCGTGCCAGGCTGCGATACCGTTTTTCCAGAGCCTCTTTTTGAGATTCTGAAAGATGGGAGTTACAGTTTTGCTGAGATAGCTTTTCCATTTTTTCCTGCATGGCATCATAATGAGCCAGAATCCAGTGGGGACGTTTACGCAGAAATGCTTCCACATCCCGTTTGGATGCAGAAAAAGGTGCTTTGACAGTAAGACCCGTTGGGCCAATCTCCACAGAAAGTGTTTTTCTGGAAGAGCGTACAAAACGATAGGAAAGCTCTCTGCCTGATAAAATTATGGTTTCAGTAGTTTCATTATAATTTCGCATAATGGTATTATAGCATAGATTCAGAGGATATAGCGGATGGGTTGCTTGGAAAATGAAAAAGGTACCGCAGATGGGAAAGTTATCACAGATGAGAAAGGTATTGTAGATGGAAAATGTATCATAGTCGGTGCCGGTGAATTTATCCCCATCGAAATACCAAAGGAAGAAGGGGATTTTTGTATCGCAGCAGATGGGGGACTGGAAAACTGTGAAATGGTGGGACTGTTTCCGGATATGATCATAGGAGATTTTGATTCTGCCGGCCCCATGACCAGAAGGACCATTGAGGAAATGGAAAAAGAATGCCCGGAGCGGGTAAAAAGACTTCCACCGGAAAAAGATGATACCGATATTTTGTATGGGATCCGGCTTGGGTTGGAAAAGGGGTATCGGAAGTTCTATTTGTATGGTGCACTGGGTGGCAGGCTGGATCATTCCATAGGAAATATACAGTGCCTGATTTATTTGCGCAATAGAGGCGCAAAAGGGTATATCATGGAGCACAACCAGCTCCTTACTATTGCACAAAATGAGACTATTACCTTTCATAGATCCATGAAGGGCAGATTATCCGTTTTTTCCATGACAGAAAAATCAGAAGGAGTGACACTTTCTGATTTGAAATATGAGTTGAAGGATGCAGTGATCACCAATGATTTTCCGATAGGAATCAGTAATGAATTTATCGGAAAAGCGGCATCGGTTACAGTAGAAAAAGGAACATTGCTTGTTATGGTGGCATGGGAATAATGTAAGTGGGGAAAAAGTATGTTTTGTAAAAAATGTGGAAATAAATTAAGTGATAGTGCAAAATTCTGCACCAAGTGCGGTGCGGTAACCAGTCGGATGAGCCAGCCTGATGTATATATACATGAGCGATTTGAGAATTGGGGCATGACAGAAGAGGATGATGAAAAAGGGAAATTATGGATATGGATTATCATGGGTATTATCGTGACGATCCTATTGACAGCCTGTGCGGTTACTGCGTTTTTCTTTTTGAGAGAACATTTCCTGATATAAAATGATTGCAACTATTCAGAACGATGCAAAATATTTTTACAAACAATTGCGAAATGCAGCAATTCCGTGTATAATTTTTTAGGTGTGATTTTGTAAAGATATTTTACAGATGTTTTTATGTTTTTTAAATAGATATCTGTATACGAAATAGTAGGAAGATAAAGGAGACGTAACATGAGCAAGAAACCTGTTGTTTTAATGATTCTTGATGGTTATGGTCTGAATGACAGAGCAGATCATAATGCAGTAGCGGAAGCAAAAACCCCGGTTATGGACAAACTGATGGCTGAATATCCATTTGTAAGAGGAAACGCAAGTGGTATGGCAGTTGGACTTCCGGATGGCCAGATGGGCAACTCTGAAGTAGGTCATCTGAATATGGGTGCCGGACGTATTGTTTATCAGGAACTTACCAGAATTACAAAAGAAATTCAGGATGGTACCTTTTTTGAAAATGAAGCTTTGTTAAAAGCTGTAAATAATTGTAAAAAGAATAACAGCTCTTTGCATTTCTTCGGACTGTTATCCGATGGTGGTGTGCACAGCCACAATACACATCTTTATGGCCTTCTGGAACTGGCAAAGAGAAATGGTCTTGAAAAAGTATATGTACATGCATTCTTAGACGGACGTGATACTCCACCGGCAAGCGGCAAAGGCTTTGCAGAAGATCTGGAAGCAGAGATGGCAAAGATCGGTGTTGGTAAAATTGCATCTGTTACAGGACGTTATTACGCTATGGACAGAGATAATAACTATGATCGTGTTCAGCTGGCTTACAATGCACTTACAAAAGGCGAAGGCCTTACCGCAGAAAGCGGCCCTGCCGGAATTCAGGCATCCTATGACAGAGAGGAAACAGACGAATTTGTAAAACCTACCGTTGTTCTGGAAAATGGCGCTCCGGTAGCAACCATTGATGATGGGGATTCTGTAGTATTCTTTAATTTCCGTCCGGACCGTGCAAGAGAGATCACCAGAGCATTCTGTGATGATGATTTCAAAGGCTTTGACAGAGGTGCAAGAAAGGATCTTACTTACGTATGCTTCTCTGATTATGATCCGACGATTCCGAACAAAGAAATCGCATTTAAAAAGATTGCAGTAACCAATACCTTTGGTGAATGGCTGGCTGCAAACCATATGAAACAGGCAAGAATCGCAGAAACAGAGAAATATGCTCATGTAACATTCTTCTTCAATGGCGGCGTGGAAGCTCCAAATGAAGGGGAAGACAGAATCCTTGTAAATTCTCCAAAGGATGTTGCGACATATGATCTGAAACCTCAGATGAGCGCTTATGAAGTATGTGATAAACTTTGCGAAGCAATTACAGCAGATAAATATGATGTGATCATCATCAATTTTGCTAACCCGGATATGGTAGGACATACCGGTGTGGAAGAAGCTGCTATCAAAGCAGTAGAAGCAGTAGATGAATGTGTTGGAAAAGCAGTAGAAGCACTCAAGTCTGTTGATGGAACTATGTTTATCTGTGCAGACCATGGTAATGCAGAACAGCTGGTTGATTATGAGACAGGTGCTCCATTTACTGCACATACCACAAATCAGGTTCCGTTTATCCTTGTTAACTATGATCCGGCGTATACTCTTGCAGAAGGTGGATGCCTTGCAGATATCGTACCTACATTGATTGAGGTTATGGGAAAACAGCAGCCTGTTGAGATGACAGGTAAATCTCTGTTGATTAAGAAATAAATTCATACAGTTTTATAGATTTGACTGCGAATATGCCCATCAAAGTAACTTTGGTGGGCATTTTTTTGAAAGAGGGAAAACAAATGATAGGAACAATTGTGAATACCGTGGCAGTACTGATCGGTGCGTCCATTGGACTGCTTTTGAAAAAAGGAATTCCGGCAAGAATATCGGATGGAATCATGAAAGCCCTGGGTCTGTGTACCGTTTTTCTGGGAATCAGTGGTTCCCTGAAAGGAAATAATTCACTGATCCTGATTATTTCCATGGTGGTTGGAACTTTGCTGGGAGAACTGGTTGATCTGGATGATAAATTAAACAGGCTGGGAAAAGCACTGGAGAAAAAATTCCAGAAGGATGGAGAAGAAAAAGTATCCATCGCAGAGGGGTTTGTGACTGCCAGTCTGCTTTTCTGTGTGGGTGCCATGACAATAGTAGGGGCATTGCAGGCAGGTCTGACCGGGGATTGTGAGATGCTGTACAACAAATCCATGCTGGATTTTACATCCT
>JBJENT010000222.1:0-7781 GCA_051880335.1 Lachnospiraceae bacterium | reverse complement strand
ACGTTTTTCCAATCTGTTTTTCCTGTTACTGTTTACTGCAGGATAATGGTTCCATCGGTGATCTGGGCCTGGTCCAGAATACCATCATTCTGACTGAAAATTTCTGCATTCTGATCCAGATAACCATACCCATCCAGTACCCCGGATGGTTCCAGAAATACCACATGAACCCTGCTTCGCACCGGTTTAAACTGGCTCAGCAAATGAAACAGCTGCTCTCTTTTTTTCTCTTCCACGGGATGCCTTAACATCAGCGTCACATCGTAAGGATTATCCCCATACAAACGGTTATAAAGATCTTCCTCTTCTCTGCGTACATAACGCTGCATCATTCCACGTTCTATGATGGTGGGTGTTTCCTGCAGCAGTATCTCACAGATCCGTTCCATGCAGTAGCGGGTTCCCTTTCTCCGAAGCAGCTCCGGTGCATCCTCTAACAATATTCTTAAGGTCTCTTCTCCCAGGTATCCCCCATTGACATCGATTCCCAGCCACTTTGTATAAAGCTCCAGAAGAGGAAGGGGTGCCTTTTCAATGGGCAGAAGTTCCATTCTCTCATCCAGTTTTTCCTGGAAATCATTATAAATACTGGAATAGATGGACAGATACCGGTGAAAAAAGCTGTTTTTCGACCGATAGATTTCCGGGAAGGTCTGCATAAAATTATCTCCCGGCGCATCCACACTGATATGCTCCAGCTTCACATCCCGGCCAATGATTTCCACCATGATCCAGAGATATCGTCCGGTGATCTCATAGAGCAGGACGTCAGGTTTGTTCATAAAGTATAAGCCTCTTAAGGCCTGCACCATTTTCTTTTTGTCAAGGAGACTGCTTTCTGCATCCGAAAAGACTTCCGTTCCTGACTTTTCATTGGAGGCTGCCACGTAGAGATAACAGTTGCTGTTTTCCGGCAGGCTCAGATCAAAATGCAGGCGTCCCCAGGGACAGTCTTCTACGCCACTGTCCAGTACCGGCAGTACAGCATAATGGATTTCAGAGTCTTCCGTGGTCTGCAGACTGCCATCCTGACCCAGTATCATCCCCTGAAGCAGGGCTTTTTTTAATTGATTTATTTTGATGGAATAATGAATTCCAGCCATCCTATCACCTTCCTTCTTCAAGCATTGGAAGAATGTCCAGTTTTATTTTCCCCAGATATAACAGGCAATTCTCAGCGGGATGGATATCCGCCCCTTCTGCCCTGGCGTATCCGCCACCATCCACAGAGATTCCAAAATCAGACAGATAACCTACACATTCCAGCCCTTCTATGGCATGAAACAGTCGGTCAAAATGAAGTACTTCCCCAAAATTCTGCTTTCCGTGTATATAATCCAGTTCCTTTTGGAGCACCTGCTCCATCTGTTCCCGGCAGTTCTCATAGTGGGGTTTTACGTAAACCGTTCCGCTGACCGTGACCGACTGATATACCGGCTGACGCACGGATACTCTGGTAGAAAGAAGCCGGCGGCTATCCAGCCAGGTTTCTATCTCCTTTTGATACAGGTCTGACAGCTTGGGGAATTTCTCAGGCAGATCCGGCAGCACAGCCACCTGTACCTCATTCTTTTCCACATCCATCCAGGCATGTACCTTGGAAATGCAAAGTCCCGGAATCTGCTTTACCAGTGCTTCATAATCCGAACCCATAATAGCAGTATGGGGGGTATGGATATCTGCAATAAAACGCTTTCTCACATCCTCTAAGGTTTCCTGAAATCTGCCTCCCTCTCCGGCCACAGGGTTGATAAAACGAACCTCATCCTGATACCCTTCCGGAAGAAATAGGTTGCCTGCCCGGACATTTCCTTCTTCTCCCAGCGTCACTGCCATGGAAGCCAGATACAGTTTGGCACCCACATATTCACCGGCATCCAGAATGACGATTTTCCCTTCGTTTTCATACAGATAATAGGAAAATTCCTGTTCTTCCATTCTGCCCGGTTTTACAAAGTCGTATTGCTTTTCACCCTTCTCATCTTCCCGTTCGGCAATCAGGGAAAAAGCACCTGTAACAATATGTTCTCTGGGAAGTCTGATTTCCTGGTTATCATAACCATATACCTCTCCCAGATAATATTTTCGCATCATCTCTTCATTGTATAACACAATCTTGACTGCATTTTTGAGGTATTCCGGAGCGAATCCAAAAAGCTCCTTATCAAAATGGAAGGCATGGGTCCCATAAGCAATCTTTTCACGATGATAATATCTTCCCTGCGACCGCTCTCCCACAGATTCCTGATAAAGGCGATATGAACTCCCCTTTTGTTCCTTACAAAAGACTCTGACATAGCCATCCTCCAGCATGGTACAATTCAGTACCACCTCCGATGGTTTCTGAAAGGTATGGGTGATCACCAGTGTTTCCTTCTGCACAACAGGGAACAAAAATCCTGTCATAAAGGAAAGCATGGGTGGCACATCATAAGCCGCACATGTCAGAGTAGCGCGCCATACATAGCCGGAAAACAGTCTCTCTTCCATAAGGGCTGCTTCCTGCAGGGGTTGCCTGCACTTTAAGATGCCACTGGCAAGAAACCCTCTTGTTTCATCCTCCACCTGCATCGGTACAAAGCCTTCTATGGTGTAGCAGCTCCATTCTATTTCGCAGAAACGCTGTGCTACTTCCTCGGAAAAAGCATTTCTGTGATAACGGTTCTCCGTGCCGGCATACAAAATCCCCTGTTCACCGGGTTGCAGCGGTTTGTCCAGAACGATATACAGCTCCATTCCGGCTTTGGGCTTTTTCCCAAAGGGCATGGCAGTGATTTTTCTGTTGGAATCCAACAGATAAGAATAATCCTGAAAGCCCTTTTCATCCTTGCCAAATACCCCTGTCACATGACTGGAGGTCATTTCTCTTTCCAGTGTAGTTTCAAAGCTGATATCCCCCACTTTAAAACGCTGATCTGCCGGAATCACAAAGTCCTCTTTTGCCCCCTTAGGCTCCAGGTATACTCTGGCACCACATCCCTTTCTGGGTTTATACCCAAGCAGCTGCAATAGTTTGGCCCGTACCTCATCCGGCACCAGATCCATCTGATTCTGCTGCAGTATCTGAAAGGCAGACAAATTCTCCAGTATGGTTATACCGGGATCAGCAGGATTAAAATTGGTCCACTCATCTGAGTAAATGGGAATCTTGCCCAAATTCTCTTCCATTTGCTGTTCATATGTTTTTCCGGGTATCATTTTAGGATTTAACATAGTATCCGGTCTCCTATTCGTTACTCGAAGTGTATTTTATGGTTACCGCTGGTTACCAGAATATAGGGATTGGCACTGATTTTTTCCAGATCCACCTCATGCCGGCCGGTTTCATCCTGATAGGTTGCAGTTACCATCAGTCTGCGCAGGAGAACCTTCCCCTTTTCCATATTCAGTCTCAGTTCGATCTGGGCTTTTTTCACCATGCGTCCGATCTCCCATCCACTGTTTTTCACAGGATCTAAGTACTCCTCCAGTACATGGTGAAGATTTTGCTGTACCTCAAAGGTATCCTCTCCCTGCAACACGCTGACCCATGCTTCTACAGAAATCTCCGCAAAAATGGGTTCTACGATTTCCAGTTCACTTTCCACCACAGAAAGCTCACACTGGTTCAGCAGATGCCTGCGCAGGCGCTGCTTCATATGAAGGAAGGAATGCTCTCCCTCCTGATAATCCTCCATCAACACCACGATACTGACAGCCCCGGGTGAAAAGCTTCCATCCTTTTTCTGGTTGGTGATCACTTTTGCCTGTGCGATCTGACGAGAAAAGCCCAGGGTCTCCCGTTCGTAATCCAGTGCAGAAATCAGGCGATTTCTGGTCGATAACAGGCTGGTGCCTCTTCGAAGGGCTTCCTCCACGGTTTCCATTTTTGTGCCGCCATATGCCTGAATAGGATTATAAATCCGGTCAACAAACATCATGCCGCCCAGGGAATCTCCAATCATCCCTGCGTCCACATTGGCCAGTTCACCATCACATCGTCTGATGATTACTTTAAAGGCTGTACCCTTGGTATTTCGTGGTACCTGTACATGAACACCGTCTCCAAAATGAAGTCTGCTGTTCATACGATCTACCATATAATGTCTGTCTCCTGCTGTAGAACGATCAAAGTTGTCTACCTCTTTCCATTTCACGTAAAATTCTTCGATCTCTCCCAGGAAAGAATACTCTGCTTTGGTATGCTCCGGGTCTTCTGCCAGCATTCTGCGCATCTCTGTTTCCGAAAACAGTCCGGTTTCATTGACCCACAGATCCAGTGACAGAATGTTTTCTGCATTGAGTGCAAACTCCATGTTTGGTCCAAAGGTATCAATATAATATGCATCCTCTGTCATGGTATCGATATTATCTACCTCTACCGCATTGATTTGAATATTACAGATGGTAGGACGCTGCAGCGGATATTTCTCCAAATGGTCCTTCTCATCTGTGATCTTGATCCAGTATGCCTCCTGTCCTTCCAGGGTTCTTTTGGCCATATCGGTAGGCGGCATAAACATCAGGGTGCCGGAATGGCTGAACCCTTCTGTGTGATCGGTCAGCTTCAGGCGGGAAAATCCATCTCTGGTAGAATAGGAAAAGGTCAGTCTGCCCTGCTGAACATGCTCCATGTCCCCGGTCTGGATAAAGAGACTGACAGGACCGTCTTCCATCTTTTTATCAAAGCCCAGATACAGCGCTGTGTCCTGGTATCTGCTGTTGGAAAATACGGTCACCATGGGATTTTCTTCCATAGCCACAGACAGTTCCCGTTTTCTGCTTCCCTGATAGCTATAGATTTTTCCCGGTTTTTCAAACTGCTCCTCATAGGAATAAGAAATCCTCATATTCGAGATCACAGGATAGTGATGAAGAGCAGGCTGATAATAACAATTGTCGCAGCGGGTAATCTGTATCCGGATGCATCTTCCCTGATACCCACCGGTTTCCAGCACTTTCATATCCTCCGGACACAAAAAGCTGATACGACAGTGTCTGCTTTTGTCATTGCCAAAGAGCTGCTTTATGGGGGCATCCGTTACCAGCTTGCGCCAGCCGATTCCGTTATAATATTCCAGTGATACTTCATCTGCATACACCTCAGCAGGTGCACCCATGATGTCCTTTTTGGGTTTCTTTTTAATGATCTTTAATTCGGCTTCTTCCTGCTGCCTTGGGATGGATGCCAGATAGGTCTCAAAGTCCAGATCAAACTCCACAGTGATCTTTGATCCCTGTTTCGAAAAGTATTCGTTCTGTCCGATATACAATTCTGCATAAAGCCCCAGTCTTTCCCCAAAGGGCAGAAACTGCCCGGTTTCCATTTCAGAGGTTCCGTTCCAGATCAGTTCCGGTTCCCGGCCCTCTCCCTGAGAGGAAAACCCAATGGAGGAAACCATCACACTTTTTTCAGGTATCTTTACCGGTTCCAGCAAAAGGACAGAATAGTCTTCTCCGTTTTCTGTGATCTTGCGGCATTCTCCCTGCTTATGGAAGGAAACATATTCCTCCTGCTGCACGTGAATATCCTGCACCGGTTCAAATCCTGAGTCTCCATAATAGGACAGGGTGTATTTTCCCAGGGCGATGTCCCGGACCAGCTCCGGAGCCCCTGAAATTTTCATAATGATCTCATTGTCCTGTACGTCAAACAGATAAGGATGATAGAACAACAGGCCATACTTTCCGTAGCCTTCCTTTTGAAAATCAAACAGACGGAAGGGGTAGGTCTTTGGCTGTGAAACCTCTTCCGACAGTGAAAAATCTTCTCCTGTTTCCACTTCTTCTGCGACATCTTCCAAAGCAGTGTTCTGGGTTGTTCCATCCACATATTCCACCGGTGGAAAACTGCCCAGAAGAGGAATCACTTTTCCGTTTCTGCCGGATGCCATAAACGCCTTCTGCAATCGGGATTCTGTCACATAGACACTGTGGGCTGTTTCAAACACCAGACTTTCCTGTTCTTCTGCGCCGCCAATCAGTTTGATGCCTTTTCTTAATTTCAATCCCGGTATGGTATTTCGGGCAAGCTCCATGAGAACAACGCTGTGGGAAGGAAAGGCGGGCCTTAAGGAAATCCCCAGCATATTCATCAGTTCCACATAATCCCGCTCCAGCAGGGTATTATACCGTCTTAAGTTTTCTTCCATGCCATCTGCAAACAACAGGGCAATCACAGAACCAATATCCGGGTTGTCCTGATCAAACTGCCACTCCGGCGTATAAGAGGCCGCAAGCTGACGAATCTGCTTCAGGATATCTTCCCGATTTCGTTTCTCTATGACATACTCATTACTGGCACTATTCTTCCATTGTCTCATATGCTTCACTCTCTTCTTCCGGCTCTTCTCCCAGATAGAAAGGGAATACCATATTTTCCCTTACATTGGTGTCTCTTACGGTATAATCTATATGAACGAACAGACAGCCCGGTTTACTGTGATCGTCCATTATCACATTCACATCTTCAATGCGGGGCTCACCTCGCATAATATCGGATGCGATTTCGTCTGCCATCAAATGCATCATGGTGGCATCTGCCTGGGCAAAAACATATCCCATAATATTACTTCCAAAATCCGGCCGCATCAGGCGCTCGCTGCGCTGGGTCATCAGAATCAGATATACACTTTCCCTGATACTTTCTGCTCCGGAAACACAGGTAAATCTGCCTGTGGTTGGATTGATCTGTGGTGGGAACTTCATGCCGGTTCCCAAAAATCTGTCCTCTGCCATTGGTATGCTCCTTATCCGATTTTAATGGGGGAACCACTTATGGTTGCCATTCCACTGCTTTCTGCCTTTAACATGGAGGATGCCTGCATGGAAATATTTCCCCCGGACAATCCCAGCTTTCCGCTGGTCTTGATCTCGCTGCTGTCGCTGGCATCCACTGTAAATTTTGAACACTTTATGTTAACTGTTCCACTGTCTGCATTCATGGTTACTTTGATATTGTCCCCTACAGATATGGTCAGCTTTTTCTCTGTCTTAATGGAAATATTGCCCTGGTCATCCTCGGTTTTGATGACAATCTTATTCTTGCCATCCTTATCTCCCAGGGTAATCTGTTTGTTTTCATTGTCCAGCACCAGGCGATGTGCTTCTTTTGCTGTGTAAATGGAAATTTTATCTTTGGTACCGTCTTCCTCTTCACAGTCATCAAACTGAATGGTGCTTCCGTTTCTGGTGATGATCTTTTTGTACTGGTTTTTCTCATGGGAGGCTTTGGTGAGAAAAGGATTGTTTTCCTTTGGCACACAACCGATCACATAGGGCTTTTCAATATTTCCATGCTCAAAGGCAAGTAGCACCTGGTCCCCTTCTTCCGGCTGGAAATAATGTCCCCAGCTTTTTCCGCTGGATGGCATCGCCACTCTTGCCCACTGCAGTTCATTGGCATCATCATCCCTTACCGGCACCTGTACACAGACACGTCCCGGCATGTCCTGATCATAATTTTTGGCTACGATTCCTACCACCACGCCCAGAATCCGGTTATCACCGGTTTCGGATTTGGTAATCTGCTTCGCAGCAATCTCATCCATAATGTCATATAATCCCATTGTGTTCTCCCATTCCTTTTATTGGTTACAAAAGTCCACCCGCCAGATTTCCAAGAGAGGATAGTCCACTGTCCTCTATGCTTGCGGATATGGCGGTTATTCTTGTATCGTAGGTTCCATCCTTTGAGAGGATATGACGGATCCTCTGGATATAGAATTTGTTTTTCAGCTGGTCTCCCAGACCGTCCAGCTCAATAAAATGTCCTGGCTGTAGCTCCGGTATCCCCAGAAGCT
>JBJENT010000221.1:0-7786 GCA_051880335.1 Lachnospiraceae bacterium | reverse complement strand
GGAGGATATGATGGAGTGGCAGCAGGAAGACTGGAGCGATTACTCCATATAAAAAGCTCAAAATATCAATCAATACAGGCGTTGCCACAGACGTTGACGGTAAGCGATGACAGTAAGCGATGACAGTAAGCGATGATGGCAGGCGCTGACAGTAAGCAATGGAAATAAGTAGATGAAATAAGCATTCAAGAGGTGACAGAAAATGAGAGAGAAAACGAGGCTTGTGCATGGCTGTTCAGGAGTAGATAAAAATACAGGATGTATTAACTTCCCGGTCTATCATGGTACAACCTTTGCCCATCCGGCACTGGGGGAAACTACCATGGGATTTGCCTATGCAAGGGTAGACAGTCCAACAAGACAGGAACTGGAAAGAACCATTGCCCTGTTGGAAAAAGGGGCAAAGGCCTGGGCCTTTTCCAGTGGAATGGCAGCCATTACAGCCTGGATAAAACTTTTAAATCCCGGTGACCATATCATTGTATCGGAAGATTTATATGGCGGGACCTATAGAGTCTTTACAGAAATATATGCAAAATATGGATATGAGTTTTCTTTTGTGGATACCAGTGATACGAATTTGGTGCGGGCCTGTATCCGGGAAAATACCAAAGCAATCTATATTGAGACGCCAAGCAATCCGATGATGCATGTGTCGGATATCAAAGTCCTATCTGATATCATCCACGACAATGGAGGAACCCTTGCTGTGGATAATACCTTTCTATCCCCTTATTTTCAAAAACCCATTTTATTTGGTGCGGATTATGTGATTCATTCCGGCACCAAGTACATAGGCGGTCATAATGATGTACTTTCCGGATTTTTCATTGCAGCCCATGAAAGGGACGTGGAAAAGATCAATCTACTGGTTATGTCGGAAGGAGCCCTGCTTGGACCGGATGATTCCTGGTTACTGCTTCGTTCTTTAAAAACGCTTAGCGTGCGGCTGGAACAACAGCAGAAAAATGCCCTTATTCTAACCGATTATCTGAAACAGCAGAAAGATGTGGACCGGGTATATTATGTGGGAGATACCGAGCATCCCCAGTATGAGCTTTCTAAAAAGCAGACCACCGGGTTTGGCGGGATGATCTCTTTTTCCCTGAAAAGCGGAGAGAAGATTCCGGAGGTGCTGACAAGATTTCAAGTGATTACTTTTGCAGAAAGTCTGGGCGGTGTGGAAAGCCTGATCACATTTCCGATGATTCAGACCCATGGGGCCATACCGGAAGAAATGAGAGAACGTCTCGGTGTGAATGACAGACTACTCAGGCTGTCAGTGGGAATCGAAGACGTAGATGATCTGATCGAAGATTTTGAGTATGCTTTTTCTATATTGTAAAATAGCAAATTATATCGTATAGTCAAACACAGTTAATTGCATGAAAGTGCAGAGTGTTTGATATATGATTTGAAGAAACAATGGAGCGATAGAAATGGCTGAAAGAAATTTGAATTTTGACCAGGTGATAAATCGAAAAGGGACAAACTGTCTGAAATATGATTTTGCAAAGGAACGGGGATACCAGGAAGATATCCTTCCTTTATGGGTTGCGGATATGGATTTTCCTACCACCTCTTATGTGGAAGATGCCCTTGTAGAGTTGGCGCATCATAACATTTACGGATATACCAATACAAAAGAGGACTTTTTTGAAACAGTAGCCGGATGGATGAAAAAATATCACCACTTTGAGGTAAAAAAAGAATGGCATTTTAAGACACCGGGTGTTTGCGTGGCTATCGCAAATGCTATACGAGCCTTTACCCAGCCGGGAGAAGCTGTTATCATTCAAAAGCCGGTGTATTATCCTTTTTCCAATGCAATCCTTCAGAACAACCGCAAACTGGTATCCAGTGACCTGGTATATGATGGAGCCGGGCATTACAACATAGATTTTGATGACTTTGAAAAGAAAATCACAGAACATGATGTGAAACTGTTTATTCTTTGCAATCCTCACAATCCGGTGGGAAGGGTCTGGACCCGGGAGGAATTGATGACCATCGGAAAAATCTGCAAAAGGCATCATGTCATCGTGTTTAGTGATGAAATTCATTTTGATTTTGTGTGGCGGGGAGAGCACCATGTTTTCCAGGAGGTGGATCCTTCTTTCCGGGAATTTACCATAACAGCCACTTCCCCCAGCAAAACCTTTAATCTGGCAGGGCTTCAGCAGTCCAATATCTTTATCCCAAATCCGGATTTGTACAGCAGATTTAAAAGTGCATATGACAGAACCGGTCTGGATGAACCAGGCGTTGCAGGCGTGGTGGCCACTAAGGCAGCATATACTTATGGTCATGAATGGTATGAGGCTGTGAAGAAGTATGTCAGAGCCAATATAGACTATGCCATTGAATTCGTAAATACCAAACTAAGCGGTGTAAACATCATAGATCCGGAAGGAACCTATCTGATCTGGCTTGATTTTAACGGACTGGGACTATCGGATCAGGAACTGGAGAATCTGATCGTAAAAAAGGCAAAACTCTGGTTGGATAAAGGCTCTATGTTTGGCGAAAATGGAAGAGGATTTGAACGAATCAATGCGGCCTGTCCAAGAAGCGTGCTAAAAGAAGCACTTGAGCGTATTTCTTTCGTTATTGACAGAAAATGACTTATTTTGTCGAAATTTGTCGATAAATGTAGATGAATGTCGATGAAAAACTATATATATAAGGAAACGAAAATAAAGCAGACGTTTCGTATCTTGCATTTAAAAAAATATTGTGCTATGGTGAATTTAAGCCGGAGATATATATTTTTACCGGATTTTAAGTTATCATTTATCATAATACAAAGATAAAAACGCAATGCGCAAAATTATAATGCGCTAGAGCCGGTAGGTAGCCCGGCCGTCTCATTTACAGGATGTAACAGTCTGTTGGATACAAGGGAGTTGTTGATATCCTTTATGAGGTAAGTAACCTGCCCCTCCTGGGTTGTCCATTCTTTGTTCATAACATGCGAAAGCAAAGTAAGGAGGGATTTGTTATGGACGAAGTAACTGGAAAACTAACTGTATTTTTTGAAGATCCATTCTGGGTTGGAGTATTTGAAAGGATTGACCATGGAAGGCTTTCCGTATCCAAAGTTACATTTGGCGCTGAACCCAAAGAATATGAAGTATTGGAATTTGTACTCAGAAACTACTATAGTTTGAAGTTCAGTCCGGCTGTTGAAGTTGATAGGAAGGTATACTGCAGAAATCCAAAGCGAGTGCAGAGAGATGCCAGAAAGCAGACATTGCAGAGCGGTATAGGAACGAAATCGATGCAGGCTTTGCAATTACAGCGAGAAGCGTTAAAAACGGAGCATAAACAGCAAAGCAAAGAGCAGAATGAAGTGGAAAAGCAGATCCGATTTGAACAGAAACAGCAAAAAAGAAAAGAAAAGCACAGAGGAAGGTAGTCCTCCTGTGTAAAAACAGGAAAAGGAAAAGTACAAAATGAAAGAAGAGTGGATTAGTTTTTTAATGGAAGCTCGGGAAGCTAAGCATTTAGGAAAACTGGAAATAACAGAAGGTGAGAAACTGGCTTCCAAACAAATGGATTACCAAAGAGATAATATGAAATATCAGGATTTCTTTTTTGGTATGGGAGATTTTTCCGGTTCAGAGATGGTCTGGGCAGATGACGAACCCTGTTGGTGCAGGAACTATCTTGGGAGGGTACTGCGTGACGAATTTGATGAAAATTTTTACCATCGGATGTGCCTGAAGGCAATGTATGACATACGGTCTAAAGGAGCGATATATTATATAGAGGGAAAAACCGAATATAAACGTATCGTAAAAGGATCATTGGATTTCTTCCAGGGCCATGAGATGGTATTCCATTCAGGAGTACAGGTATATGACTGTTATTACCAGGGCGGAATCGTAGGAAAATAAAAAATATTTACGATATATTTATAAAATAAAATGCACAGGATAAGTTGTCTGCATTCATTGCGCTAATCATGAAGACAACTTATCCTGTGCATTTTGTTTTCCAACGCCCCCCAAAACATTGAAAAAATGGATTATATGCAATATTATAGTAGAATATGAAGAACAGGAAATTTACAACAGAAAGAGCATCGGAGGAACACAGGTGGTAACGCGTGAAATTTTAGAGAAGCTGCAATCAGGTCAGATTACGCTGGAAGAAGCAGAGAGTTATTTGAAAAAGCAGCCCTATGATGAACTGGGATATGCAAAGCTGGATACCCATAGGGAAATCCGGTCAGGATTTCCGGAAGTGATATATTGCAGTGGGAAGCCGGATGAATTTCTGGTATCCATCTATCAGAAAATGTATGAAGAAGAGGGGGAGGTTTTCGGAACCAGAGCCAGTGAGAATCAACATGAACTGGTAAAAAAGGTGATTCCGGAAATAACCTATGATTGTGTTTCTCATATTCTGAAGTACGAAAAACCGGAGAAAAAACGGATTGGAAAAATAGCAGTCTGTACCGCCGGAACAGCAGATATTCCGGTTGCGGAAGAAGCAGCACAGACAGCAGAGTACTTTGGCAGTAATGTGGAACGTATTTATGATGTTGGTGTCAGTGGGATTCATCGCCTGCTTTCCAAGGTGGATGTGATTCAAAAAGCAAACTGTGTGGTAGCGGTGGCAGGTATGGAAGGAGCACTTGCCAGCGTGATTGGAGGATTGGTCAGCAATCCGGTAATCGCTGTCCCCACGTCGGTTGGTTATGGTGCAAGTATGCATGGCTTATCCGCACTTCTTACGATGATCAATTCCTGCGCAAACGGTATTTCCGTGGTTAACATTGATAACGGATATGGTGCCGGTTACATAGCAACACAGATCAACAGGCTGGCCGCACAGGAGCTGAATATGCTTTAAAATGATGAATATGGAATATACAGAGAAAAAAGAAAAACTTTATAGATTGTTTCAGGAACTTACCAGGGAAGATGTTGCAGTTGCTTTTTCCGGTGGGGTAGACAGCAGCCTGATCTTAAAGCTTGCCTGCATGTATGCAAAAGAAAACCACACCCGGGTATGTGCTTATACTGCCTATACTCAGCTTCATCCTGCGGTGGATATGGAACTGGCTGAAAAAGTGGCTGGAGAAATCGGTGCAGAGCATACGGTTTTGACTATTCAGGAGTTAAAAGAAGCCGGTATTGAGAACAATCCGGAGAACCGATGCTATTTGTGTAAAAAACGGATCTTTCAAACCTTCCTGGAGCATGCAGCGCGTGAAGGAATTTCGCTGCTCATAGAGGGAAGCAATCTGGATGATACCAGGGTCTACCGCCCCGGATTAAAGGCGATTTCGGAGCTTGGTGTGAAAAGCCCGCTTATGGAAGCTGAATTTACCAAAGAAGATGTCAGAACTCTGGCAGCAGAGCTTCAGATATCGTCGGCATCCAGGCCATCCACGCCATGTATGACTACCAGGTTTCCATATGGAACACGACTTACAGAAGATAAATTAAAAAAAGTGGAAAACGCAGAAGGGTTTCTCAGAACGATTGGGTTTGAAAACATCAGATTGCGGGTGCATGAAAATGTGGCCCGGATTGAAATTGATGAAAAATATTTTGAGAAGCTTCTGGAACATAGAAAAGAGGTCTCAGAGTATCTTAAGGGTCTGGGATATGACTATATTACGCTGGACTTGGATGGTTTTCGTTCCGGCAGTATGGATAAAATGATTGAACAGAGAGGAAACTGAGTTGGGAAAGACATTATACCTGGAGTGCAGCTCCGGCATTAGCGGAGACATGATGGTTGCATCACTTTTAGATATGGGAGCAGATTGGGAGCACCTTCTCAAAGTACTTGGAACAGTAAAGGCAGAAGGATATGAGGTCCATAAAAGAAAAGTGAAAAAAGCAGGAATAGAGTGCATGGATTTTGATGTGGTTCTGGATGCTGCTCATGAAAACCATGACCATGATATGGAGTATTTACATGGGAGTGATCCTGCGCATCATCACGAGGACGAGCATCATCATGAACACCATCATCATCACGAACATCGTGGAATGAAAGAAATCACGGAAATCATTCAGGCCTGCCGGATGACAGAACGGGCAAAAAATACTGCACTCAAAATCTTTCGCATCATAGCAGAGGCAGAGGCAAAAGCTCACGGTGTTTCTATTGGGGAAGTGCATTTCCATGAGGTAGGTGCCATCGATTCCATTATCGATGTGATTTCTGTGGCAGTGTGTCTGGATGATTTAGATATTGAGGATGTGATTGTTACCAGACTGTGTGAGGGTACAGGAACGGTACGCTGCCAGCATGGTATCCTGCCCATTCCGGTTCCGGCAGTATCCAATATTATGGCAGCATATCATCTGCCGATTCAGATAACAGACGTGGAAGGGGAACTGGTAACCCCGACCGGAGCAGCGATTGTGGCAGCGGTAAAGACAAAAGACAAATTACCGGAAACCTTTACCATTAAAAAAACAGGGTATGGCGCCGGAAAGAGAACTTATCGGCGGCCCAGTATTCTCCGTGCCATGCTAATTGAGGAGAATGCAGAAGATGAACATAGTACAAAATATGCAGCAAGTGCAGAATTTATAAAAAGTAAAGAAAATGCAGCAAGTGCAGCAGGTACAAAGGGCGAAACAAACACAGATTTCATCTACAAATTGGAAACCAATGTAGATGACTGCACCGGGGAAGAACTGGGCGCTGTGATGGAGGAACTGTTCCGTGCAGGGGCCAGAGATGCTTTCTATACACCGGTTTATATGAAAAAGAACAGGCCGGGCTATCAGCTGAATGTAATCTGTTCAGAAAAAGATATTGAGACGTTGGAACATATTATTTTCACAGGAACCACAACCATCGGTATCCGCAGGCAGAAGTGGGAGAGAACCATACTGCCCCGGGAAATCCTGGAGGTGGAAACTCCCTATGGAAAAGCAAAGGTAAAAAAGTGCCGGATAGGAGACGTGATCCGATATTATCCGGAATATGAAAGTGTTCTGGAAATAAGCAGAAGAGAAAACCTGTCATACCGGGAGGTGTATCAGGCGGTTGTGCGGGTCTGTGATATTTTGACACAGAAAAGTTAGATTGGAGAAAAGAAAATGCATATGACAGATGCGCTTCTGGCGCCTTCCGTTGCCGGAGTCATGTATGCCGGTTCGACTCTGGCAGCAGGTTATTCCATATATCAGGTGAAAAAAAATCAGAAGCCGGAAAACATTCCGGTCATGGGCGTAATGGGGGCTTTTGTTTTTGCGGCCCAGATGATCAATTTTACGATTCCTGGAACCGGCTCGTCCGGACATTTATGCGGCGGTATGATGCTTAGCGCTATTCTTGGCCCGGAAGCAGGTTTTCTTACGATGATCGGAGTCCTTCTGATACAATGCCTGTTATTTGCAGATGGGGGTCTTATGGCTTTGGGAGCAAACATCTGGAATATGGCATTTTACGGATGCTTTATCGGCGGTTACCTGATTTGGAAATTTATCATGAAAAATGGGATGTCAAAGAAAAAGATTACTGCAGCATCTGTTCTGGGATGCATTTTGACCTTGCAGCTGGGGGCCTTTTCGGTCACACTGGAGACGCTTGCTTCTGATATTACAGAACTTCCTTTTGCTGCGTTTGTGGGTGTGATGCAGCCGATCCATCTTGCCATCGGTCTGGTGGAAGGGCTTATCACTGCAGCAGTTCTGGCATTTATTTACGAAATGCGCCCGGAACTTTTGTGGGATGGAAGACGCCTGTGGAACAGCGGATGTGTGCAAAAAAGCAGAATGTCCATGAAAAAAATGCTTGCAGTTTTCCT
>JBJENT010000220.1:0-7808 GCA_051880335.1 Lachnospiraceae bacterium | reverse complement strand
ACAAAGGAAATGATCGATCATAACTGTGAATGTTTTAAGAAACAGATGAGCAGATTCATTGAATTTGGTGAAGACAAAGCACTTATGGTGAATAATGCAGACTGGCTTCGAGACCTGAACTATATTGAATTTATCAGAGACATCGGAGCATGCTTCTCTGTTAATAATATGCTTCGTGCGGAATGTTACAAACAGAGAATGGAAAAGGGCTTAAGCTTCTTAGAGTTTAACTACATGATCATGCAGTCCTACGATTTCCTGGAACTGTACAAGAGATATGGTTGTAATATGCAGTTTGGCGGGGACGATCAGTGGAGTAATATGTTAGGCGGTACCGAACTGATCCGTAAGAAACTTTCCAAAGATGCATATGCTATGACCATAACACTGCTTCTGAATTCCGAAGGAAAGAAAATGGGTAAGACACAAAAGGGTGCTGTATGGCTTGATCCCAATAAAACCTCTCCGTTTGAATTCTATCAGTACTGGAGAAATGTTGCAGATGCAGATGTGCTGAAATGTCTGCGTATGCTTACCTTCCTTCCACTGGAACAGATCAACGAAATGGATAAATGGGAAGGAAGCCAGCTCAACGAAGCCAAGGATATTCTGGCTTATGAACTGACCAATCTGGTTCATGGGGAAGAAGAAGCTTCCAAAGCAAGAGAAGCTTCCAAAGGATTATTTGGCGGTGCAGGAAGCCTGGCAGATATGCCAAAGGCAGAACTGACTGACGAGCACTTTAGAGAAGATAAGATCGATCTGATCGGCATGCTGGTTGCATCCGGTCTGGTAAATACACGTTCCGAAGGCAGACGTGCCATCGAACAGGGTGGTGTTACTGTGAATGATGAGAAAGTGACCGACATAAAAGCTGTTTATGATAAAAATATGTTTGATGGTGACGGAATCATCTTAAAACGTGGTAAGAAGAACTTTAAAAAGCTTGTTCTGAAATAAGAGGAGGAAACTCAGGTGAGGTTTTCCAAAGAAGACACGCTTATGGTAAAAGGAGTAGCTATTTTGATGCTCCTTTTTTACCATTTATTCTATTATGAACCCATGTTTCTGGAATATCATGTAAACTTTGCGCCTTTTGATCTGCAGAGTGTGATGAAAACTTCCAGAGTATTTAATATATGTGTCAGCATCTTTCTGTTTCTGACCGTATATGGTCTGTATAAAGGTTATGAAAAGTTAGAACAGCAGTCCGGACATGCATTATCCGGCAGACAGTTCTTATGGATCTCTTTAAAACGATATTTTTCTTTGATGCTTGGATATATTGCGGTCTTTGCAGCGATCCTGATCTTCTTTTTCTGGGATCTGGATTTGAAGTCAGCTTATGGAACAGGCTTTCGTGCAATATACTATTTTTTAATGGACCTGACCGGTCTCTCCAAGTTTTTTGATTTTCCCTGCATCAATGCCAGCTGGTGGTATCTGCAGCTGGCCATACTGATTATTTTCTGTATGCCTTTCTTATATATGGCTTTTCAGAAAATAGGGTATCTGCTTGTGCCGACGATACTGTTACTGCCTTACGTTGTTTCGATAGATTATATGACGGACCGTTATCGTTATGTGGTGCTTTTTGGACTGGTTTTTGCCAGGGCTGATCTGTTTTCCAAATGGAGCGACTGGAAAATCGGAGGAAACAAAGGATTCTCCTGTCTGGTAAAAACAGGAATCATACTTGTGGCGATAGGAATCTCAGCTTTTCTCAGACAATATGAAGGAGATCTGGTTACGGAGGAAGTGACCTATCTGGCAGAGGGGGTTCTGGCTGTTGCGATTATACTTCTGGTATATTATCTGCTGGGGCCGCTTGGACATCTCCGGAAAGTGGCAGAGCTGGTTGGAAAGCATTCCATGAATATGTATTTCGCACATTTATTCTTCAGTTATTATTTTGTGCATATCAGAGGGCTGATTTTTTCAGGGGAACATTTTCTGGTGATTTATCTCCTTCAGATTCTGGTGGTTCTTGGTTTTAGCGTTGTGCTGGAATTTCTAAAGAAACTATGCCGGTATCAGGAGATGACAAACCGGGTTCGTATGTGGTGCGATCAAAAGATTATGTCATAGAATGTCGCATAGAAACGATGGTGTCATATAATGCGGCAGGATAATACAGCATGATAATACAGCAGTAGAAAGGATAATTTATGGATAAAATTGCATTGCTCATTCCATGTTATAATGAGGCAAAGACAATCGGTAAGGTAATCAGTGATGCCAGGAAGTATATTCCGGAGGCAGTGATCTATGTATATGATAACAATTCTACGGATGATACCGTAAAAATTGCCAAAGAAGCCGGTGCAGTTGTCCGTTATGAACATCAGCAGGGAAAAGGAAATGTCATCCGGAGAATGTTCCGCGAAATCGATGCAGAATGTTATCTGATGACCGATGGTGATGATACGTATCCACTGGAATATGCAAAAGAAATGGCAGAAAAAGTGTTGGTCAATAAAACTGATATGGTGGTGGGAGACCGTCTTTCTTCTACGTATTTTACAGAAAATAAAAGACCATTTCATAATATGGGAAATTCCCTGGTGCGTTTTGCCATAAATAAACTGTTCGACTGTGATATCAAAGATATCATGACCGGTTATCGTGCGTTCAGCTATAATTTTGCCAAAACATTTCCGGTTCTTTCCAAAGGATTTGAAATCGAAACCGAGATGACTATCCATGCTGTAAATAATAATATGTCCATTGAAAATGTGGTGGTAGAGTATCGGGACAGACCGGAAGGCAGTGTTTCAAAACTCAACACTTATGTAGATGGAATCAAAGTTCTCGGAACCATTGTCCGGTTATTTAAAAATTATAAACCATTCCGGTTTTTTACCATTATCAGTGTTCTGCTTACCATTCTGGCAGTTGGTTTCTTTATCCCTGTGTTTATCGGGTATCTTGAAACCGGTATGGTGGACAGGTTCCCTACGCTGATTACCTGTGGATTTGTATTTATGGCAGCACTCCAGTCTTTTTTTGCAGGACTTATTTTGTCCAACAATGCCTCCAAAAACAGGAGAGAATTTGAATTTCAGCTGAATCTGATCGATTCCACCAAGAAGATTTTAGATGAACTGGAAAAGAAATTTGAGTGATATATGTTTCCAAAGAGTGATTTTACCAATACTGAAAAAAAGAATATCGGCTCTTTTGCTACAAAGCTATGTTATGTAGTGATTTTGCTGCTGTCGGTTCTGGCATGCATCAAGACGATTTTTATCAGTCTTGATATTGATGAAAGCTATGCCATGGCAGTAGGCTACAGACTGGCAACGGGAGACAGATTTTTTAAGGATCTGTGGGAAGCTCACCAGCTTGGTGGGTTTTTCATAGCTCCTTTTTTGCGTTTATTTCTGATGATTACAGGAAGTACTTCATACATAGTAGTGTATGCCAGAATTCTGGGTACGGTGATTCATTTGGGAATCGGATTCTACCTGTATTTTACATTAAAAGACAGGTTTTCCCGGGAGATCAGGGTTCTATTATTCTTCATTCATTTGAATTTTTTACCGAAATGGGTACAGATTCCGGAATTTGAATTGCAGCAATACTGGTTTATTCTGCTGCAGTTTTTGTTCCTCTATCGATTTTTTATGAGAGACCATGGAAAGAGAAGATATCTGGTGCTTGCCGGATTTATGATCTTTTTACAGATGTTTTCCTATCCAACATTGATCCTGCTGTATCCCTATATTGCCCTGTGCATCTGGTGTTTTGATAAGAAGCAGAAAAAATCAACCCGGAACTGCATATTGGATATCCTGTGTTTTACGCTGGGGGCACTGATTCCGGGACTTATTTTTATCGGATATCTGTTCAGCTACATGTCTTTGGCGGATTTTCAAAGATATGTATCCTATATGTTTCAGGATGAATCCCATACGCTGGTCAGCACATCAGATAAGTGGAAAATCTTTTTTGCTGATTTCTGCCAGATTTTGAAGGATTGCATCTGGGTGATTTTGGTGGCATTTCTTCTTGTGCTGCTTGCACTTGCGGTACAAAGTAGAAGAAAAGAGAAGAATGGTATTCAAAGCGAGAGCACAAATAGGAACCGTGAAAAGAAATACTGTGTAAAAGATAATGCCATCTATATGTTTGTCTGCACCGCGACTATACTGCTGAGTTTAGAGCAGGTTTATGGCTGCCTTTTCGGAAACGAAAACCAGTTTTATATGCTGTGGCGGTTTTTTATCATTGCCTGTATGGGATTTCTTCTTCTTTGGGTAAAAAGGGACAGACTAAGCTGTGTGATTTCCTGTTTTGCTATTGTGCCGGGTTTTCTGGTGCTTTTATCGGTTATGATCATGACCAATATGGATATCAATACCTCTATGGCAAAAATGTTTATCAGTGTGCTGGGGGTATTTCTGATCCTTGCATCCTGGGTGCAGGATTGTGAGATGGAGGATATCGTGCGCAGAGAATCCGCCCTTCAGGTTTCCGGGCAGGAAAACAAAGAAAGCCGAAATAAACAGTGGCTTTTAAGAGGAACCATGTTCACGTTTCTCCTGGGACTGCTTGTCTGTAAATTGATTCTGATGCGTGTATCAGGCTGTCTGGAGATTACAGTGCTGGCTCCAATGGATAAGATTGAGCAGGGACCTGCTGCCGGGATTTATATGGTAGAAGATACTGCAACGGTGCTAAAAGATGATTATCAGGTCCTGACCAGCATACTTACCGGGGAAGATAAGCTGTTGTATGTGGGAAGTGAAAACATCGTATATTTATGGACGGATGCCCAGATGGCCACTCCTTCTACCCAGGGGACTAATGCATACAATGAAATGTTTACCCAGTATTTTGCAGAGTTTCCGGAAAAAATGCCTACAGTCATTGCAGTGGATAAAGAACTGGGAGAAAATCCGGTTTATTATAATTCCCCGCAAAATCATATATTGTATGAATGGATCGAGGAAGATTTCGGTTATACCGAAAAGATGGAAACCGGTTATATGACATTATATTTAAAAAGATGATAACCAGAAGATAATGGTTAAAAGATAGATTGACAGGAGAGAAAGACAGGAGTTATAGCCATGGCAATTGAGAAAGTCAGAGAATATTTTAAAACATGGAGTATGGAAGACCGGATTCTGGAATTTGATGTATCCAGTGCAACAGTAGAGCTGGCAGCACAGGCACTTCACTGTGAGGGCGCCCGCATTGCAAAAACCTTATCCTTTCATGTAGGTGACCAGGCGATTCTGATCGTGACAGCCGGTGATACCAAAATTGATAATGCAAAATACAAGGCAACCTTTGGCACAAAAGCCAAAATGCTTTCTTTTGAAGAAGTAGAGCCGCTGATTGGACATGCGGTAGGTGGCGTGTGCCCTTTTGGAATAAAGGAAGGGGTTAAAGTATATCTGGATGAAAGTATGAAGAGATTTCAAACGGTTTTTCCGGCATGTGGAAGTGACAACAGTGCCATTGAACTTACCATTCCGGAAATGGAACAGTACTCCGGATATGAAAAATGGGTTGACGTGTGCAAGCTTGTATAGAGGGATCTATATAAGTAAGGCTGTATAAGCAACTGAGTTTGTATCAATGAGTAAGGCTGTATGAGTAAGTGAATTTGTAACATAGGAGATGGAAAGCGTGTCAAATACAAATCTGACCAAGAGAGAGCTGGCGGAGAGTCTGAAACGACTTGCATCCGAGAGGTTATTTGAACATATCACAGTGGGAGATATTGTAAAAGAATGTGGTGTAAACAGGCAGACATTTTATTATCATTTTACGGATAAATATGAACTGCTGGACTGGATCTACAATAACGAGACCTTTGTGCCCCTTACAGCGGATATTTCCTTTGAAAACTGGGATGAAAAACTGCTGGAGCTTTTTCGAATCATGAAACGAAACAAATCCTTTTATATGAATACCATCAAATGCTCCAACAACTATTTTGAAGAATATTTACAGAAAATGCTGGCTACTCTATTTCGTATGGCCATTGATGAGCTGGATGTAAACAATCAGGTGGAAGAAATACAGAAGAATCTGCATGCTAAAATTTTTGCCTATGGACTGACCGGAACCATCATTGAATGGGCAATGAATGGTATGAAAGAAGATGAGGAAAAAATGACCTATTACATCAAAGCACTTGCGGTCAACGTAGAAAATCTGGCATATCAGGTACATACCTTTAAGGAAAACATGGGAATTGAGGTAGAAAATAAAGGAGATATTGATTTTACAGACGTGGATTTCACGGAGATTATCAGTTAAACGAAGAAATCCCTTGAAGCAGAGGTGGAATAGAAGGAAGAGTTACGCTGCTTCAAGGGAAGATACTAGCAAAATATAGAATCTAACCAGGATAGGATTTCCTGGGAAGAAAGCTGCTTGAAACGATTGGAAAATTCCTGACAGAGATCCTCTGAAACGGGAATCTTACTTTCGGATCGAAGCGCTTTTTTATAATTGATTAAGATGCGGCTGGCATTCTTTGGAGTGAGCAGCTTTTTTTGTTTCTGGAGATGGGCAAGGCTGATTTCAAATAAAGTCCGCTTCATCTCTTCATTTAAATTTGATCTCATGGTTATGTCCTGTTTTCTTTATTTCTTTTACCATTCATCTGATACATGAATAGTTCCATTGCTTCATAATTCCTGCAATTCTAAATGTAATATTACCATAGTGTTTTTTAGAAGCAAATTATATAGACAAAATTATAACTTTGTATAAAAAATAAACAAAAGTAATAAAATGTCTAAATACATTCCTTTTTTCACAGTGTATTCTTAACTCTAGAAATTACAGAATAAAAAAGCAGAGGGTGAATCACTATGAAACTGACAGAAGAAGAACTGAAGTATGCCAGACAGGAAGCGAAAGAAAGAATCCGTGGAAAAATCGCAGCTCGAAAAGAACAATTAGAAAATTTCAAAAATGATCCTTCTATTGCTTCCAAGATTGTGAAGAACAGAGATCATATTATGAAAGTTTTCATTGGACTTTTTGTGATCTGTCTGATCAGTACATTGTTTGTAAAGGTAAACTATGACCTTACCGAATATCTGCCCAGTGATGTTACATCAAAAAAAGCGATTGATATTATGGAAGAAGAGTTTGGTTATCCGGGCACTGCCAGAATATTGATCGAAGATGTGACCATCTATGAAGCAGAACTCTATAAAGAAATGATAGAGGATGTGGAAGGTGTAGACATGGTGGCATGGATGAGCTCCGATGTTTACATGTCCGGTGACTTTATTGAAGCAGAAAACCAGACCGACTATTACAAAAATAATTGTGCGGTAATGGATGTTACCTTCGAGAAGGGAGATACAGACGAGCTTACTAAGGATGCTATCGATGAAATCACAGAGATTCTTGGAGAAAAGGGCCACTATGGCGGACCGGCTGTTGAAAACAAATCGCTGGAAGAAACGTTAAATGTACAGATAGCCATCATAACTGTGATAGCAGTTATTATGATCTTTATCATCTTATGTTTGACGACGAATTCCTGGGCAGAGCCGGTACTCTTTCTGATTGTTATGGGAGTTGCCATTATCCTGAATATGGGTACCAATCTCATATTGGGAACTATTTCCTTTATCAGTAATTCAGTAGCTGCTATTTTACAGCTGGCTATATCCATCGATTACTCCATTTTCCTGTTACATACCTATATCAAAGAACAGAAAACAGAGCCTAATCGAGAGAAGGCAATGACCAATGCACTGAAACATTCGGCATTATCGATTCTGTCCAGTGGAATGACAACCTTTGTTGGGTTTATGGCACTTCTCTTT
>JBJENT010000219.1:0-7883 GCA_051880335.1 Lachnospiraceae bacterium | reverse complement strand
TCCGGGATATCCTGGCCTACAAGCTGGAAGAGCAGGGAAAGAAACTGGTAAAGGTGGCCCGGTTCTATCCGTCCAGCAAGAGATGCAGCAGGTGTGGAAAGGTGAAAAAGGAACTGAAGCTTTCGGAGCGCATATACATATGTGAGTGCGGAAATGTCATGGACAGGGACAAAAATGCGGCAGTGAACATCCGTGAGGAGGCAAGGAGAATGCTGACTGCATAGGCAGGAAGCAGAGAAAAATAAGTCCGTAACCGGACAAAGGAAATAGAAATGCCCGTAACAGGGCACAAACAATCGCGGGGCACGCGAGGATAGCCTGTGGATACTTGGTTCAGAAGAGCCATTGAACAGGAAGCCCCCACTTCAAAATCCAGGATTTAAGCGGTGGGAGCATGTCACAGTTGATATCTTATGATGCAGCCATAAAAAGAAAAAGGCAGGAAATTCACATGAGCAATCAAATGATTTTCAAGCGCTATGAAATTAAGTTTATGGTTCCACGTGTCAGGCTGAAAAAAATACAAATGTATCTGGCATCCCATATGATTCCGGATATTCATGGACAAAGTACCATCTACAGTCTCTATTTTGACACACCGGATCACCTGCTGGTAAGGCGCTCCCTGGATCATCCGGTCTATAAAGAAAGACTGCGGCTACGCAGCTATGGAAAATGTACTCCGGAGTGCCAGGTCTTTCTGGAACTGAAGAAAAAATATGACTCAGTAGGCTATAAAAGAAGAGTCTCCATGACCGAAGCAGATGCTGAGAAATACTTATATTTTTCCATTCCCTTCCAGGGGAAAAATTATACAGACCGGCAGATTTTTCAGGAAATCGATTATGCCAGAAACCTGTATCAGGATCTGTCCCTGTGCAAAGGAATCTATGGTAAAGAACTGATTGATGCCCTTCGACTGAGAAACGGGAATCTGGAAATCAGTTTAACGAGAGGGGAGGGTGTGTTAAATGAGCTTTAAACCATTTATTCCCACAACTATATTATCTTTATCCCTGATAACATCCCTTATTATGGCAGGCTGCGGTGCAGCCACTTCTTCAACAGATACTGTAGATGACATGTTTACAGACCGGGATCTATCCGGTGAATACGATGACGCTACTGCAGAGCATATTACTCTTTCTGACACAAATGTCACCATCAAAGAAGAGGGTGTCTATATCCTTTCCGGTTCTCTTACAGATGGACAGATTATTATAGCTGCAGATGATTCCGCCAAGGTACAGCTGGTTCTGGATCAGGCCCATATCACCAGCAGTAACAGTGCTGCTATCTTTGTGCAAAATGCAGACAAGGTTTTTATTACTCTGGCAGAAGGTTCCGAAAATACTTTATCCACCTCCGGAGAATATGTGAAAAATGATTTTCATATCGATGGTGTCATTTTCTCCAAATCTGACCTGACAATCAATGGCTCCGGTTCTTTAACCATCGACTCCCCTTATGGTCACGGCATCGTATCCAAGGACGATCTGGTCTTCACAAACGGAACATACTCCATAACCGCAGCCTCCAGCGCTTTATCCGGGAAGGACAGCATCCGCATTGCTGACGGAAATTTTGATCTGACTGCCGGAAGCGATGGTATTCATAGTGATAACGAGAACGATGCAGAAAAGGGATTTGTTTATATTGAAGATGGGATTTTCACAATTCATGCGGAAGATGACGGAATTCATGCAGGTAATTGTCTTTGGATTTGTAATGGAACCATTGATATTCCATCCTGCTATGAAGGTCTGGAAGGGAAAAATGTTACCATCGATAATGGCACCATTTCTGTTGTTGCAGAAGATGACGGTATCAATGCTGCCGGTGGTGCTGATGAAAGTGGCATGGCCGGCTCTGAAAGATTTTCAGAAAACGGGGATATTTATATCACCATCAATGGCGGAGATATTTCTATCAACGCAGAAGGGGATGGTATCGACGCCAATGGATGTCTGTACTTTACCGGTGGAAATATCACCATAGACGGCCCTACCAGAGGGGACAATGGTGCTCTGGATTATGATGGCACTGCTCTTATTTCCGGTGGCAGTCTTATCGCAGTAGGTTCCAGCCGAATGGCACAGAATTTCAGTGACGCCTCCACCCAGGGCTGTATACTGGTTACTCTGGAAAGCTCTGCAAATGCAGGAGATGCCATTACATTAAAGGATTCTGATGGTACTACCCTTCTGGAATTTACACCGGCAAAAACTTATGACAGTATTTTAATCAGCTGTCCGGATATTACAGAAGGCTCTTCCTATACGATCACTGCCGGCGAACAGGAGATTTCTGTCGAAATGAGTTCCCTGATTTATGGTTCGGGAATGATGGGTGGCCCCGGAATGATGGGCGATCCCGGAAGGATGGGTGGTCCTGGAAGGATGGGCGATCCCGGAAGGATGGGCGGTCGTGGCATGAAAGAAAATCCTGAAAAGAATGGAGATAACCAGAAATAAATTCTGCTGTTCGAATCAGAACTCTTAAAAAGCGTCGGCACTTAACGAGCAATTTATTGCGAGTTTAGTACCGCTACGCTTTTTACGAAGCGAGAGCGCGTTCTGATTTGAATATGCAGATTTTATTTCATCCTCATCTAATCTGAATATGCAGACTTTATTTCATCCTCATTTAATCGAATGTCAGACTTTATTCCGGAGCACTTTTCACGCACTCACTGCCTCATGCAGACTTTCCACAATTTCCTTTTCTATCGCGATGTCATATCCATCCACAGTTACATTTGGCTCATGGGTAACCCCATCCACACTGCCGATCTTTACTGTCTCTTCAATATAAGACCGGATTTCTTCAAAATCAGGCAAAAGCTTAATCTTGGTCAGTTTTTCCAGATAGGCCGTAATGGCATAGGCGCCCCAATTGGATACACAGGCAATGACCAGCCGGTCCACACGGGTTTTGGATGGAATGAGAAGCAGTTTTTCTGCAATGATATTGGCCATATTTCCCATGCCGATTTCATTTCCACCATCACCTACACCAATGGATGGAATAATCCCGTCTGTCATCTCAAAAAGCATATCGATTGCGGCAGTATATTCCTTGATACTGATTCCCCGCATGTTGGTATAATCTTCTTTTACATTTCTTCCACAGCGTTCAATGGAAATCAGCCCCACCGGATGATGCTTTTTCAGGATCTGTTTACAAAATCCTTCTCCCATATCTTCTTCCAGGGGCATATATTCTACTGCCAGTCCTCTTATTTCAAAAAAGCCTTTACAAAAATGGTCTGTTACAATAACGGGATGATATCCCAGTTTCTTCACTGCTTCTGCCAGTACTACCGTGCCAGCCGGTCCATCTGTTTCTGCATGCCCTGCCACATAAAATCCGGTGGTCAGAAAAATAGTACCTTTTTCCCAGGAAAGAATATCCTTGGCTGCCTCCAGACAGTAATCCTCCGGCATATAATGACGCAGAATATCCATGGACCTTCTGGAATGCCGCAGTACGATATCCTCTATTTTTTCTATTTTCTCAATTTTCTCCTTTTGTTCCATTTTCCCTCCTCAGGATATCCATCTCCCCATGCATATCCATCCTGTACTTTTTCCCTAGCGGATTACATCTGCAATGGGCATAATATCAATGTGCTCACTGGTCAGACGCTCCCGTATCTTTTTCACAAAGGCTACTGCCTTTTCTCCATCTCCATGAACACAGATAGAATCCGGCTCTACTGCAATTTCTTTTCCTGTGATTGCTATAACCTTTCCATATTTGACCATGGATACTACACGCTCGATGGCGATATTCTCATCGGTGATCATGGCCCCTTCTTTGGTTCTAGCCACAAGGGATCCATCCTCTTCATAGGCTCTGTCCGCAAATACCTCTTTTGCACATTTGAGGCCGCATTTTTTTGCTGCATCCAGCATTTTACTTCCGGCCAGTCCCAGCAGAATAAGCTCCGGATCTACTTCCAGAATTCCCTGGCAGATCGCCATGGCAAGGGTTTCATCTTTTCCTGCCATATTGTACATGGCTCCGTGGGGCTTTACATGCTGCATGGAAATCCCACTTGCCTTGCAAAAAGCCTGCAATGCTCCCACCTGATATTGGACCATGGCCTTGACTTCCGCCGGCGCGATATTCATATTTCTCCGACCAAATCCCACCAGATCCGGGTAACCCGGATGGGCACCTACAGCGACACCGTTTTCTTTTGCCATAGCCACTGTTTTCGCCATCACCAAAGGATCCGATGCATGAAATCCACATGCCACATTGGCAGAGGAAATGAACGGAATCACTTCTTCATCCAGACCACATTTATAATTGCCAAAACTTTCTCCCAAATCACAATTCAAATCTACTTTACTCATATCTCTCTTCCCTCTTATCAATACTTCAGCGAAATATTTTTTACATCGGTAATCAGCATATGTCCCGGAGCATGAGTGATCACAAAATCCGGTTTCACATTCATCACAACAGACTGTGGTGTTACACCGCAGGGCCAGAACACCGGCACCTCTCCCGGATTTATGGTTACACTGTCGCCGAAATCCGGTTTCATCACATCTTTAATACCGATTACGGAAGGATCTCCGATATGAATCGGAGCGCCATGTACTCTTGGCATATCTCCGGTAATAAGTACAGATTTCACGATCTGGTCGTATGGCAGTGGGCGCATGCTGACCACCATGTTTCCGTGAAATACACCTGCCGGCACACAGGGTATATTGGTGATAAACATAGGAACATTTCTGCCCTCTTCAATATGTCTGACCGGCACACCTGTTTCCAGCAGATCTGCCTCAAAGGAAAAGCTGCAGCCAATCAAAAAACTGACCAGATCATCTCTCCAGAAAGAAGAAACATCTGTGTACTCTCCTGTCATCACACCTTTTTCATACACTCTGTATTTTGGAATATCTCTTGCGATATCCGCACCTTTTGCAATATATTTCAGTTCTCTGCTTCCCACATCACTGACCTCCAATATGGGACAGGATTTCGGATTTCGCTGGGTAAACAGCAAAAAGTCATAGGCCAGTTCCTTAGGCATTACTGCCAGATTGGCCTGTGCATATCCTGCACACATTCCCGCTGTGGGTCCTGTTATTTTTCCTTCCCGGATCAGTTCTCTTACTTTTGCAGGAATCATTGTTGTATAGTCCATCTTTTTCCCTCACTTTGTTTTCTTCTGTTTGTTCTTCCACACTTGTTTTTTTACACACTACTTTTTATTCCGTTCTTTCTATGTGTCTTTCAGATCTGTTTTCTATTCCACTCTGCCTGTGCTTCTTCTACGCTGATTTTTTGAAATCTGACAGTATCCCCCGGTTTTAGCTGCACAAATTTTGGAATATCCCCGGTATACAGATTCCCGATTTTTGCATATCCACCCGTTGTCTGCCGGTCCGCCAAAAGCACAATCGGTTTTCCACTGGGTGGCACCTGAATGGCTCCGAATGCGATACCATCCGATACGATATCCACTCCGTTTTTATTCTCGATTTCCGGTCCTTCCAGCCGAAATCCCATCCGATCACTATCCACTGAAATCTGATAGGTGCTGTTAAAAAAGGTCCGTTTCCCTTCTTCTGTAAAATAGTCATCCTGGGGACCCGGTATCACTCTGATGGTGACACTCGTGTCATAATGAACCTTTTTCATTTTCCGGGAAAGTATTCTATCTATTTCTTCTTTGGAACAGGTAAGTTCCGGAACCGGAATCCTGTCTCCCGCCTGGAGTGCTCTGCCGCTCAATCCTCCGATCTGGCATTTGATATTGGTAGATCTGCTGTTCATTACCACCGGAACATCCATTCCACCATGAACAGCGATATAGCTTCTGCAGCCATTTACTGCCATCTGCATAGTAAGTCTCTGGCCTTTTTTTATATAAATCGGTTCATACATGGCAGCTCCGATCCCATCCACCTGGGGGCACATATCTGCACCGGTAACTGCTACAATGGCATCCCCTTCAAACTCTAAAGTTGGGCCCATCAACGTTGCCTCAATGACTGCTTCTCCACTTTGGTTTCCCACAAGCTGATTGGCTGCCTCATAGGCTTCCTGATCCATTACCCCGGACGAGGTAATCCCTGCACGCAGAAATCCGATTCGTCCTGCATCCTGAATGGTACTGAGAGGCCCCGGAAAAACGACTTTAATTCCCATCATAAATCACCTCCGGTTCATACTGCCCCTTTAAGACCAGATGTCTGATATCGTAATATTCATCGATGTGAATCGGAGTAAAACGGATATATTCTCCGGCATTGCACAGAATCGGTTTTTCTCTGTCCGGATCATAAAAATCCAGTGGCGTTCCACCGATCAATCTCCAGCCCCCCGGAGAAGCAACCGGATACACTCCGGTCTGATTTCCGCCGATTCCGACTGACCCCGGATTGATCTTCGCTCTGGGCGAAGACAGTCTTGGCACCTCAATTCGTTTGTCCAAACCACCCAGATATACAAAACCCGGCAGAAAGCCAAGCATATAGATCTTGTAGCAGACACTGCTGTGAATCCGAATGATCTCATCTTTATCGATGCCCAGAATTTTCTCCATGTCATGCAGATCACTTCCGAATCTGGCTCCATAACAGCATGGCACTTTTATGATTTTTTTCTTTTCTGCACCCGAGGAAACTTTGGTATCATCAAATTCCGAAACTTTCCTTTTTAGCTGTTCAAAAGAAACCACATGGCAGTCATAATAAATCATCAGAGAACGGAATGTAGGGAGTAGTTCTACTACTCCCTCAATCTGCTTTTCTTCTATCCAGCCCGCTAAGGCATGCACTTTTTGATTGATATTTTCTGCAATGATGCTTCCGAATTCCACCACCATTGCATGATCCCCTGTGGGGAAAAATTTTACATTAGTCATTGGTTGCCTCTGTAAACTCGTCTAATAATGCTTTTCTGATCTTCTCTAATAATTCCGGCTGCTTTCCACCTACCGGTTTTCCATCGATTTCATTTGCATGGAGACATAAATTACTGGAGCTGGTCACAAGTACTTCCTCTGCAGCAAACAGGTCATCCAGCGTATATGGTGTTTCGCTGACTGCAATTTCCAGTTTCTTACACATACGAATCAGATGTGCTCTTGCAATACCCGGAAGGATAAGATTATCCGTTGGTGCGGTATACAGCTTTCCATCCTTGATAATATGTACATTACTGTGTGCACACTCTGTTACTCTTCCACCCGGTCTATAGAATACTGCTTCCTGGCATCCGGCATCTTTAGCCTTCTGTGTTGCCATAACAGACGGAATCAGATTCAGGGTTTTGATATTGCAGTGGAAGAATCTGGTATCTTCTACTGTAATCAGTTTGATCGGCTCCAGACCATCTGAAATCTTGGCAGGTTTCAGCATCACCCAAAGGTTTCCCGGCCCTTCTGTAAAAGCGTGATCACGAATACCGGTTCCTCTTGTTACCTGGTAATATACAAATAAATCACCGGTATCCACTTTTTTCACCAGATCATTTAACAGATCTTTCAGTTCCTGTTTTGTAACCGGCATCTTTATATCCAGAAGTGCAGCACTGTTAAAGAAACGATCAATATGCTCATCCAAAGCAAAAATATGATAATTTCTACATGGGCCTGCATCGTAAACACCATCACCAAACCAGCATACCCTGTCATTCATAGGAATGCTCATTTCCTCCAATTCCCCTATTTTTCCATTGTAGTAGCCTAAATTTTTCATACTTTTTATCCTCCTGTGGCTCCCTAATTTGCATAAAAAAAAGCAATCTATCCACGAAGAATCGACTCCTTCGTCTGATAAATTGCTTTATGTTGACTCCATATTAGTTTCAAAAAAAGAAAATGTCAATCTTTTCTTCTTTTTTTATTTATACTT
>JBJENT010000218.1:0-1544 GCA_051880335.1 Lachnospiraceae bacterium | reverse complement strand
ATGGAACCTACCGGTCATTACTGGCTGAACCTTGGAGCGTACCTGCAGGAACAGGGAATGAAGCCGGTGCATGTGAATCCGCATCATGTAAAGAAGTCCAAAGAACTGGATGATAACAACCCGAACAAGAATGACCGTAAGGATCCAAAAACAATTGCGGGACTGGTAAATGAAGGAAGATTTTCGTATCCATATATTCCAACAGGGATATACGCAGAGATCCGAAATCTGTCAAATCTTCGTATTCAGACACAGGAAGAGATCACAAGGATCAAAAACCGGATTGCCCGATGGTTCAGCATTTATTTTCCGGAGATAAAAGACGTTTATAAAAATCCGGACGCTGTAAGCGGAATGATGGTGATCAAAAAGGCACCGCTGCCATGTGACATCAAAGAACTTGGCGTAGATGGTGTGAATCAGGTATGGAGAGATGCAAAGCTGAAAGGCGCTGGCTTAAAGAGGGCAAGGACCCTGGTATCAGCTGCGGAGCACAGCATCGGAAGTACAGAAGCACCGGGAAGTGCCAGAATAGAGATCCGCAACCTGCTGAACGATTATGAAGTATATAAAAACAGAATGGATGATCTGATGCGGGAGATAGAAGCGAAACTTTCTGAGATTCCATACATTGATAAACTGATGGGGATCAACGGGATCGGTTTAAAAACCGTAAGCTGTTTTATTGCAGAGGTGGGTGACATTCGTCGTTTTGATAACCCAAAGCAGCTGCAGAAACTGGCAGGTTATGCCATTGTTGCAGACAGTTCCGGCAAACACAACGGAGAAAGCCGCATCAGCCACAGGGGAAGAAAACGCCTGAGATATGCATTGTATGAAGCTGCGATATCTGTGATAGGAAAGAATAAAGAGTTTAGAGAAATCCATGACTATTACAGGACGAGGAAGCAAAATCCTTTGAAGAAGATGCAGTCAGTCATAGCGATTGCGTGCAAGCTGATCAGGATCTTCTACACGATACTGACAAAAGGTGTAGATTATGATGGTCAGAAGATGCTGAGTGATATCGTAAGGCCGGAAACTATAATGGCAGCATAAAAAATATTAGGAAGCAGTATATCGTGGTTGGTTTGAGCATTTGAGTAAAGAATACTTGAATGCTGAGACCAGCCACGGTAGCTGGAAGTATAAAAATCGGAATGCAATAGGAAAACGTCCACTGAAAGTGCTGTTGCAGGAAGGAAGTCAGTAATAAAACATACAAAGAATGAGCCAGTAGTCGGCAGGAATATTTTCCAGAGGGCATGACCCTGTAAAGGAGCTGAGCTGACACCCTGGTTATGGACAGGCGGGACGAGAGAAGTTAGGACTCGGCTCCAGAGGGCTGATGATCCTGGTAGACACGGGAGGTTCGCTGCCGTAGATGGATGGGTATACACAAGGCCATGTAGAACGAAAAACAAGACGTTTTACTTCGTGTACCCAAAATCCACTATTTTCGTACCAGATACAGAGAAATGTCCATTCCTATGGCTCCTTCTTCTGAGATATTTATTGATGATATATCAAAAAAATCCTTGATT
>JBJENT010000217.1:2960-7999 GCA_051880335.1 Lachnospiraceae bacterium | reverse complement strand
GGAAAGAGCACACTATTGAATATGGTCGGAGGTATGGATGGTGCAACCAGCGGACTTCCTTCATTTAACTTTTTCAGGTATTCTTCCGGATTCTTTTTCATATCCAGCAACGTCTTTAAAGCATGGAGTACCAATTTATCTTTATTGCAGGCAGCTGTGTTTTTACCGGTATCCTGCCGCAGATTGGAAAGCTCCATCTGCCAGACATACAGATCCAGCACAGTATAGCCTTCTACAGATACCTTTCCCAGCAAAGTATGATAAATCATATAGTGCAGATATTCTTCATACACATCGGGGTTCTGAAGCAACTCTGCCCACAGGCTTTCTCCCCACTCTCTGCTCTCTCCGGCAAATTCGCAGATTGCCATCAGATTTTCATATTCCTTAACTTTACCGGCATTATATATGATATTTGACATCGTAACTCCGTTCTAGAACAATGGTGCAAATAATTTCAGCACCTGCCCACTTAGTCTTCGATACCATGGAATCGATTTGTAGTATTCCATGGTTACCAGCTGGGACTTGGCCAGCGTTTCCTGGAAATCTTTTTCTACATCCAGAACTGCGTCGCAGCGATAGAAATACGCTGCACACTCATAATGATGGTACAAGCTTCTGAAATCCAGATTGATGGACCCGACTACTGCTTTATTGTCATCCGATACAAATACTTTCGCATGGACAAAGCCGGGAGTATATTCGTATATTTTAACCCCTGCCTTCAAGAGGACCGGATAATAGGTTCTGGCCACATCAAAGGCGAATTTCTTATCCGGAATATGGGGCAGAATCAGTTTTACATCTGTTCCTCGTTCTGCTGCATATTTGAATGCAGTGATTACCTCATGATCATTGATAAAATAAGGAGACATCACATGAATGTATCTGTTAGCACGATTCATGATGTCCAGATATACGTTTTCTGCCAGATTATGATAGGAATTTGGACCATCCCCATAGGGCATAACATAGGATCTTTTACCCTCCCCTAAAATGCCATCCTTTGCAGCGGCAGCATCTGCAGCAGCATCGGCGGATGCACTCCTATCGCGGATGATATCTTCTGATTTCTCCTGACCCAGATATTTTTCATATTCTCCCGGCTGAAAAGCTCTTCTGTCAAAGCGCATATCACCCACATTCCACAGCTGTAAAAACAGTACTGTAAAAGTGCGTACTGCATCACCATCCAGACGCACTGCCACGTCTTTCCAGTGTCCGTGAAGATGCTTTTCATTGATATATTCATCTGCCAGATTGGTTCCACCTGTATAGGCTGTCTTTCCGTCAATCACAATGATTTTCCGGTGATCTCTGTTATTCTGATGGGTGGAAAAAATCGGCACAACCGGAAGAAAAACTCTGGTGTCGATTCCGTATGATTTCATCTTTTCTGTATACTTATTGGGAAGGGTGATCCAGGTACAAGTACCGTCAATCATTAGTTTGACCTCTACGCCCTGGGATACCTTTCTTTTCAGTATCTCCAAAACAGAGTCCCACATGTGTCCTTCTGCCACAATAAAATATTCCAAAAAAATGAAATGCTCCGCAGTTTCCAGTTTTTCCAGTAAATCTGCAAAAAAGGCTTCTCCACTGGGCAGATAAGTCACGTCTGTATTTTTATATGTAGGAAATCCACCTGCATTTTCTACATATTGTGATATTGCAGACATAGAACAGGGCTTGCTGCTCAGCTCTTTTCTGATTTCCGGATCCTGTTTCAGATATACTGCGGATTCTTCTATTCTACGGTTGATTGCTCTTTTGATACCTTTGGTAGTCACATTACCTTCCACAAACAGGTACATGAAGGTTCCCAAAAAGGGCACCGTACAGATTGGAATCATCCAGCTCAATTTGAACGCCGGATTCTGATCCCGATTGATGATATAAATAATCACGGAAACGCTCAGTAAACTCATGACTGCTGTGATGACAGGCCAATAAACCCGAAACCAAAACAGGCAGGCAAACAAGAAGTATACCTGTGCTATGATAATCAGCATCGTTATAACAAACCGGCTGAAAATCACCTTTTTTAAGTAACGCCAAAGTTTTTTCATTTGATCACTCTTTCTACTCCCACTTACTCCATATCCTTAAGAACCAATACTTCTTTTCCTATCTCCCATCAGCTGTTTCTGTTTCTTATACACTTTTTCCCAAATGCTTTCCTGTATAGCAAAAATCCCGTAAACTGCTGTTTACGGGATTTCAATGTTATGTACGTGACAGGATTCGAACCCACGACCTTCTGGTCCGTAGCCAGACGCTCTATCCAGCTGAGCTACACGTACTTGTTTATACAGACAATTAAAATTAAGTCTTTCTCATCCGTACCTGTCTATTCTACAAAGTAACCCCTTCATTGTCAAGAGATATTTTATTTCTTTTCCCTATTATTTTTCCCTTATTTTTTTCTTATTGAAAACAAGGAATTTACTGAAAATATAATTCGTTATGGTTACAAGTACTGCTGATATGAAAGTAGAAATCCAGTCATTCACACCAAATACGGTAGGAAGCAGCCACATAACAAACATATCCAGAAACAGAGTAACCAGTCTGGAAGTGGTAAAATCAAAGGCTTCTTTTATCATATTGGCATTTTTGCTCTTAAAAACATATTTTCGATTTGTAAAATATGCAAATACCACACCGGCGATCCATCGAATGATAACTGCCAGCTGCATCTGGAATGCATTGTCCACATCCATAAAAAGCTTGCAGACTGCATACGCCAGCCAACTGACCACCGTAGTCAAAACTCCTACTATTAAATAATTGATAATCTCTTCGTACTTCTTGTAAAGTTTAAATAACATATCCGTCTCCTATTTTACTTTCCTCGATATCCTGTAAGTCTTTAATCGTCATGGTATCCACCACACTGCAAAGCGCTTCATACATTTTCTTATAGACTTCCACGGTTGCGCATTGCGACACTCTTTCACATGGCACAGCATTCTCGTCCAGACATTCTACCGGCGCAAGAGAACCTTCCGTCAAACGCAGTACCATACCAATGGTATAGTCTTCCGGCTTTCGTGTCAACTGATAACCGCCCTGTGCTCCTCTGGTAGAACGCACATATCCTGCCCGGTTCAGAATAGAAATAATCTGTTCCATATATTTTTCCGATATATCCTGTCTGGCTGCAATATCCTTTACTTTACTGATTTCACCAGAATGATTGGCCAGATCCAGCATGATTCTCAGTGCATATCTTCCTTTTGTCGATATTGTCATATTCAGCGCCTCTTTTCCCCTGTGCAGCATATGTGTAGTATCATACCATTCCTGCCGCATTCCTACAATATATATGGGTATTATACTCTTTTAAGTTACACCTGACAAGCTGAAAGGGCAGCCACAGCTCCGTCCGCTGCCGCTGTCACCAGTTGTCTCACCTCCTTCGTCCTGCAATCTCCTGCAGCAAAGATCCCCGTTCTGTTTGTTTTACAGTCTTCCCCTGCAAGAATATATCCCTTTTCATCCAAAGCCAGAACAGACGCAAATCTTTCATTGTCCGGAATCTGTCCGATCGCAATAAACAGTCCTTCTACTTCCAGATCATATTCTTTTCCGCAAAGCTCATTTACGCATTCCTTATTACCGCATTCCTCATCCTTTACGGTTACCGCCTGCAATTTTTCATTTCCCTTTAGTGCGACCACGTTTTTCTTTAAGAGAAAAACAATATTATCCTTCTTCTTCAATTCTTCCAAAAGGGCTTCTTCTCCCCGGAAAGTATCCCTTCTGTGAATCAGATATACTTTTCTACAATACTCTGTAAGGAAAAGTGCATCCTCCAATGCGGTATTGCCTCCACCTACAACTGCAACATCTTTTCCCTTATAAAAAGCTCCGTCACAGGTCGCACAATAAGATATTCCGGAACCGATCCATTCTTCTTCATGCTCCAGCCCCAGCGGCCTGTTCTTTGCTCCTGTCGCTAAAATGATGCTTTTCGTCTGATATTTGTTTTGTCCTGCTTCCACAATTTTGATATCTTCCTGCACCTGTATGGTTTCCACCTGCTCAAAGCAGAATTCTGCCCCCAGACCGGCGGCCTGCTTGTATAACCCCTGGGCAAATTCATAGCCGGATACTTTTTCAATCCCCGGATAATTTTCGATTTCCGATGATGAGACGATCTGCCCTCCATAGGTTCCTTTTTCCAACACCAATACTTTTTTCCCGGCTCTGACTCCATAGATTGCTGCCGAAAGTCCTGCTGTTCCGGCACCAATGATGATGATGTCATAGATTTTCGCTTTTTCCTGCTCTATAGACTTTTCCTGATTCATGGTCTTTTCCTGGTTCATTCCTTTCTTCCCTTTATAAAAATAGATAAAAAATATGCTTCGCCTATTCAGCTCCCCTGCCCCTCAATCTTGAGGGGTAATAATTTCTTTTAGTCACCATTTCTTCATAATAATCTTTCGATTTGCCTACTTGATCCCATTTTTCATTCTCAGTAGGCAGGCTTTTTGTCGTTCATCTCTAAATCTTACCTACCGACAGCTATTCTTAAATTTCAGTAGGCATGTTTTCTGCCTTTTCATCTCAGGAACTGCCTACTGGCAGTCATTCCTGAATTGTAGTAGGCATGTTTTCTGCTTTTTCATCTCAAAAACCACCCACTGGCAATCATTCCTGAATTGCAGTAGGCATATTTTCTGCTTTTCATCTCAAAAACTACCCACTGAGCAACAAATTGATAGTCGAGTAGGTGCAATGATTCCAAATGTTTCATCCAGCCTCGGCCCCAAAAAAATTAAAGAAAGAAATGAATCTATCCACAAGATACACATATACAAAAGAGCTTTCATTTCCTGGCCTTTTTTATGACAGTTCAAAGGAATTTCCTATTACATAAAAAAGAAAAAGACAAGATAAAGAAGAATCTGACTCCTTATCTTGTCTTTTGCATAACATGATTTTTGTAAAATTAATGAATTGCGGATACTGCCGCCATTTACTTTAACATTTCCAAAATAGCTGCCTTTGGTTTAAATCCAACGGAT
>JBJENT010000217.1:0-2860 GCA_051880335.1 Lachnospiraceae bacterium | reverse complement strand
CGCCATTTACTTTAACATTTCCAAAATAGCTGCCTTTGGTTTAAATCCAACGGATATTTCTTTCACTTCACCGTTTTCAAATACAACTAATGTAGGAATAGACATAACATTGTACTTTTCTGCAATTTCCCCGCAATCATCCACGTCTACTTTGCATACTTTTACGTCTTTTGCTTCTTCTGCAACTTCTTCAATGATCGGTGCTACCATTTTACATGGGCCACACCAGGTTGCAAAGAAATCAACCAGTACTTTTCCCTGATACTGAAGTACTTCCTTCTCAAATGTTTCTGTTGTCAAATGTAATACTGCCATAATTTCCTCCTTTATCTGATGCTCTTTGATATTTTTTGCATGAAATAGTTTCTCTATGCATTGGTTCCTGTGCATAACAAATTTATCACATACAGGTTCCCTTAGCCCACGGGCTTCCCACATCACATCTGCCCAAATGATACTTTTTATCTACTTCGCCTTCCGGTACTTCTTCCGAAACAGTCACCTTTAATCTTCCCTGATCAGACGCAGCAAAGCTGTCCAAACGTTTTACTACTTCGTCCAGATCGATTCCGTTGATGGTATTAGCTTTCTTCATCTGTCCTTGATTCTGGTTTTGGTTCTGACTCTGATTCTGATTCTTATCCTGACCCATCCTATTTTCCTCCATTTTCATTTTTCAGTTTTTCTAATGTTTCCAAAATTTCTCCCGGCTCATCAATCAAAAAGGCCGGTTTCAAATCTTCCAACAAGCTGCGCTCACGAAATCCCCATGACACAGACATGCAGTCTAATCCTGCATTTTGGGAGGTGGCAAAATCCACTTCCGAATCTCCGATATATAACGCTTTCTCCGGGGATGCTCCCAACTCTTTCAAAGCCTGATATACTGTGTCCGGCGCAGGTTTTCTCTGAATACCTTCCCGTTCTCCTATCGCTACAGAGATATATTTTCCAAAATAAAGTGCATTCAGCTCTTTTACTGCTTCATCGATTTTGTTTGAAACGATTGCCATTTTATATCCCTGACTCTTTAGTTTTTCCAGGCACTCCAAAATACCGTCATATGGTCTTGTTTTTATCTGGCAGTGATCAGCGTAGTAATCACACAGTTCTTCCGCAAGCCTGTCCAGCACTTCCTGCCCTGCATCTTCCGGAAGACTTCTCTTCATCAGCTGTTTCAATCCATTCCCCACATAGTGTCTGGTATCCTCCAGCGTATTTAAGGAATATCCGTTTTTCCCAAGAACATGATTTACCGCATCATGAATATCCTCCAGCGTATATAATAATGTTCCATCCAGGTCAAAAATTAATGTATCATACATGTAGTCTTCTCACTTTTTCTATATTTTATTTTCTTTCGCAGAAATTTCAGTAACCGTTAATCTGGCTACCATGGTTCGCGGCACCACGTCTTTGTTATAATCAAAACCTCTGGTTTCCTCGTAGCGACCCATGATAAATTGATCCAGAGCCTTTTGTTTTTCTTCACCCTCTAAAAGCTCCACATCAGCTGTTCCCATCACAGATTTATAACGCATTGTAACATCTTTTTCCTGATATAACAAATCCATTTTCAACGGTTTTTCCATCTCAAAAGAGCATTTCCCGTTCTTTTTCAACAATTCATATTTCCGCCCCGCCATAGCGCCATGTATATAAAAGGAAATCTTTCCGTCTTCCACATGATATCCAAAATTAAGTGGAACAATGTATGGATATTCCTCATCGTTAAGTCCGATGTGTATGATATCACATTCCTCAATCATATTCAAAATGTGTTTTAAGTCCGTCACTTCTCTGTCTTTTCTTCTCATTTGTAAATTTTATATCCTTCCGTCTGAGCTTCTCATTTACAAAATCCTTGTATTTTCAATTCTTCTATCTTAAGTCAATCTTCTCAAAATACAAGTCGCATCTGATACCATGTGGCGCCGCCATGACTGGAGACAGATTCCCCTTCGTTTACATATCCAAATCTTTCATAAAACGGAATCAGTCTGTCTTTGCAGGTAAGAACAATCCCTTTCCTGTTCTGTTTCCTGGCATCTTCAATTACCTGTTTCATCACGATAGAAGCATAGCCCTTTTTCCGGTACTTTGGAGATGTAACAACAGAAAAAATCATCTGCCAGTCCCCATTTTCATCATGCCACTCAGCATGATCATACATTTCATCAACCAGATCCGGCTGATCAGAAACCATTCCGTTTATAAAGGCTCTTATTTCACCATTTTCTTCCAAAATCCAGAAACAATCACCAAAGGCTTTTAATCGTTTTTCTATACTCTCCCTGGACGCGGCTTCGGCTTCCGGATAAGATGCCTTTTCTATCTCTGCCAGATCATCTAAATCCTGTAATGTTCCATGATATATGCGCATGCGCTTTTCTCCTTTGTTTTCATCATTCTTGTATGCTTATTTTTCTTTTATCTAGTTTCTCTTACCTAGTTTCTCTTATCTATTTTGTCTTATCGTTTTTCTCTTATCTTTTTGTCATTATACATTCCCTCTTTGAGAGGAGTCTAACACATATCCCAAAAAAGAAAAAGCCTGAAACCTGCACTAAAGCTAAGTTCCAAGCCTTTTTACTGCCGCAGACCGGAATCGAACCGGTACGGGTATCACTACCCACGGGATTTTAAGTCCCGGGCGTCTGCCAGTTCCGCCACTGCGGCATTCACATTAAATTGTGAAATGGGACCTACAGGGCTCGAACCTGTGACCCTCTGCTTGTAAGGCAGATGCTCTCCCAGCTGAGCTAAGATCCCAAATTACAAAAAATTCACTATAAAACTAAAAAAGAAACGACCCAGATCGGACTCGAACCGACGACCTTCGCCGTGACAGGGCGACGCT
>JBJENT010000216.1:0-8044 GCA_051880335.1 Lachnospiraceae bacterium | reverse complement strand
CAAGTTCTTCCTCAATCCGGTCAATCAGACCGTCAATCATGGATGCTGTTCCCAGTACCAGTCCGCTTTTCATACAATCAATGGTATTTTTTCCAATGGTCTTCCTGGGCTTATCCAGACTGACACGGTAAAGCTGTGCGGTATTGGATGCCAGTGCTTCCATGGAGAGACGAACTCCCGGTGCAATAATTCCGCCAATATAATTCTCATCTTTATCCACAACAGAAATCGTTGTCGCTGTTCCCATATCGATGATAATAAGCGGTGCCCCCAGTTCTTTGATTCCTGCAACTGCATCCACAATAAGATCACTGCCCACTGTCTTTGGATTATCCATTTTTATATTCAGGCCGGTCTTCAGTCCGGGCCCTACTACCAGCGGGGGTCTTCCTACTATTTTTTCCACAGCACTTGCCACCGTATGAATCAGAGGTGGTACAACAGAAGAAATAATAACACCTTCTATTTGTGAAATATCTATCGAATATAACTCCAATACGGTTTTAAAGCTGACTGCATACTCCATTGCAGTTTTTGACTTATCCGTAGAAAGCCTTTCAATAAAATATGTCTTTTCCTTGTCAATACAACCTACAACAATGTTTGTATTACCCATATCAATAGCAAGTATCATAATATTTCTCCACCATTCCATTTTTTAGAAACGAAATGTGGTAAAGAGAAACTCCTTACCACATTATGTATTATTGCTGTGTGTTCAACAATTTTGCCTTATACAGCCCCAGACTGATCACTCCGGTTAATATAGTCGTTACCAGAATTTCAAAAATAGTATTGGACATAAAAGTAGCAATCAGATATGCCATAACTGTCTTTCCAGCCCACATTTCTGCAACGTCTGCATTTCCACCAAAGCAAAGGACCAAGAGCCCCATAAAGAAAATAAAATTCAAAACTGCTGCAAAAAAACCGGTTACAAAGAAACCAGTGGCAGAATTTGTCATTTTCTTTGTTCCCTTAAAAATCAGTCCCAGCAAAAAGCCAACAAGTGCTCTGGATCCTACTCTCTGAACAAATGTCAGGAATGGGCTGACAGAAAATGTCAACATCCCTAACCCACTTGGCATAATCATACCAATTGCCTGTAAAAAGCTAAACATACCGAATACAAATCCTATGATGAGACCACCTATAGGTCCTACGGCAATCGCTGCAATGGCAATGGGAATCATGTTGAGAGTAATTGACAAGGGTCCGATTGGTAAAGTCCCCAACGGTGTAGTCGACATAATTAGCACAATTGCTGCCAATAACCCTAAAATTACCAGTTGCTTTGTTGATAGTTTCTTCATATTCAATTTTCCTCCTGTTGTCGCTCCTTTATTTTGACATTGTGTAAAGAAAACACTTTGTCAAGGATGCAATACAGCATACATTTTACTTTATCTTTTCATAAAATACAAGTATGCTTTTCCAACAGAAAACCGATCAAACCAACATGTCAAAACAAATCCCCTTTAAACAAGAACTTTCGATAAAAAGTCTCGTAATCTCGGGTTTTTCGGATTTGCAAAAAACTCTTCCGGTGTACCTTCTTCCTGAATGTTCCCATCATCAATAAAAATCACTCTGGTACCGACCTCTTTTGCAAATCCCATCTCATGGGTAACAACTGCCATGGTCATGCCGGATTTAGCCAGTTCTTTCATTAATTCCAGTACTTCACCAACCATTTCCGGATCCAGTGCTGAGGTCGGCTCATCAAACAGCATTACATCCGGATTCATGGCAAGGGATCTGGCAATGGCAATACGCTGCTTCTGTCCCCCGGAGAGCTGATTGGGATAAGCGTCTGCTTTATCCGGAAGTCCGACCCTGTTTAGAAGCTCCATGGCCTTTTTATCTGCTTCCGCCTGGCTGACACCAAGCAGCTTCACAGGACCGATTGTAATATTCTTTTTCACAGTCATATGTGGGAATAAATTAAACTGCTGGAATACCATTCCCATTTTCTGGCGCAATTTATTGACATCGCATTTTGGACTGTTAATCTGCTGTCCTTCGAAATAAAGTTCTCCACCGGTTGGTTCTTCCAGAAGATTCAGGCAACGTAAAAAGGTGGATTTACCTGAGCCGGAAGGTCCCACAATAACCAGAACCTCACCTGCTTTAATCTCTGTATTTATTCCACATAAAACCCGGTTTTCTCCAAATGATTTTTCCAGATTCTTAATCTGAAATAAAGTCTCATTAGCGTTCACTTGCCCGTAACCTCCTTTCCAGTCGTCTTACCAAAGAGGTAAGTACCATAACAATAACCAGATAAATAATAGCTACTGCAATCAATGGCAGAAATGCTTCATAGGTACGGCTTCTGATGATATCGCCGCCTCTTGTCAAATCCATCAGACCAATATATCCACAAATAGAAGTTTCTTTCAGAAGTACGATAAATTCATTTGCCAGTGCGGGAAGTACATTTTTAAACACCTGAGGCATGATGATATAATACATAGTCTGCGGATAATTAAAACCAATACTTCTACCGGCCTCAAACTGTCCATTATCAATGGACATGATACCGCCACGTACAATTTCTGCCACATAAGCACCTGAGTTAATACCAAAAGTCATAATGGCAGTAAATATTTTATTGTTGGAGTTCACGAAAACAACATAAAACATAATAAGCAGCTGGATCATCACCGGGGTGCCTCTGATAATGGTCAGATATGCTCTGCAGATCAGATCAAGTACCTTCAGTTTCCCTGTTTTGTCCGCTGTAGATCGGATAATTGCAACCAAAAATCCCAAAACCACACCAATTAATACAGCAAAGATGGTGATAATGAACGTGTTGCCTAAACCTTTCAGAAGATACATATAACGGTTCTCTTCAATAAAATTCTGGATAAACTTATCCGCAAATGTATTCAACTACTTATCCTCCTTATATAATCTCTCCTTGTGAACTCTTCAAAATCCCCCGGAGTATGAGCGAGCTGTGTTAACCCATAAAAAGGCTGTCCGAACTGGGACAGCCTCTTTGTTGCAAATAAAACAAATACCATTACTTTCTTACAATAATAACCTGTTTAGCTGTTGTGTAAGGATCGGTAAAATCAATATTTTTCAGACGATCTTCTGTCACTGTCATGCCTGCTACACCGATGTCTGCTTTGCCGGACTGAACTGCTGTAATAATAGAATCGAATTCCATATCTTCAATCTGCAGTTCCATACCAAGCTGTGCTGCAACCATACGAGCCATGTCTACGTCGATACCAACGATTTCTTCTCCTTCATAGAATTCATATGGTTCGAAAGCTGCATTGGTTGCCATAACCAGTTTTCCGTTTGGATATTCTGCATTTTCATCCAGTTCCAGAGGGAATTTTCCTTTTGTATCATCCCCAATGTAATTGGAAATGATTTTGTCCAGAGTTCCGTCTGCTTTCATGGATGCCAGTACTTCGTTAATGGATGCTGTAAGATCCGGATTTTCTTTTGCTACACAGATTGCATACTCTTCTAACGTGAACTCTTCATCCAGAATGGTCAGATCATCATTCTTTTCTACAAATGCCTTTGCAGGCTGTTCGTCAATGATTACGCAATCCAGTTTACCCTGCTTTAATGCCTGTACTGCATCATTACCTTTGTTATAACGTTCAATCGTAGAACCTTCTGCTTCATAATCAGATGCATAAATATCGCCTGTTGTACCAAGCTGTACACCAATTGTTTTTCCCGGCAGATCGTCTACACTATGTACTGTGTTCTCAGCCACTTTGCTGCCGCAGGCAGTCATAGATACTGCAGTCACTACTGCTAATACTGTTGCTACAAGTTTTTTCATAATACTACCTCCTGTGTTCTCTATGAATATGCAAAATAAGGAATATTCATTTGCATCGCATAATTATACCACGCTGTGTTTATAAAATACAACCCTCAATTGATATTTCATGCATATGTAATTCCTATTTTATACATACACATTCTTATTTCATGCATATCCAATTCCCATTTAGAACATATCAGGCATCATATCTTTTTTCAAATAGATGAGTCCCAGTGTTCCCGGGCCGCAATTACAGCTGACTGCCGCACTGGAGGTCTGCTCAATGATCCGTTCAAAATTCATGCATTTTTCTACTTCATTACGAATCATCCGCTTTTGTTCCAAGGTGCATCCGGCATAATTAATGAACAGGATACGTTCATCAATGCGTTTTCTGCTTCGCAGGACCTTATGAATGAACTGTTTGTAGCATAACTCATCACTGCCAAGGAAGAATCCCCGGCACTTCATCTCACCTTTTTTTACACCAAAAAACGGATGTGCAGACATACTCCTGGTAATACCGGTGGCTGTTCTGCTGGCTCTTCCACTGCGGTACAGCCATTTGGAATCCCTGGAAACATAATTCAGTGAAATCTGGTTACGTACATCTTCCAATTTCCGCAGTATTTCGGAAACCGCATAATTATCCTGTGCCATCTGTGCAGCTTCTATGACCATGATTCCCATTCCGGTACTTACATTTCCGGAATCCACAACATGTACATTAGCAAAGCTTTCTGCTGCTTTTAAAGCCCTGTCATACCCATTACCTATCCTGGAAGACATTCCAACATGGATAATCTGTTCTGCTTCTCCCAGCAGTCTTCCGAAGAAAGTTTCATACTCAGATACTTCCGGAGGAGAGGAACGGATCACTCTGCCATCATTCTGGAAATACTCATTCAGACTTTCTGTCCAGATTTCACTGCCTTCCTGGAACCTTCCATCTTCTGTCACAACATAATATGGCATTAAGCGGATATCATATTTTCGAATAGCTTCCTGCGGAAGGTCACTGATGGTTTCTGTTGTAATAAGCAGTTTAGTCTTGAAATGTCTGCTGATCCTGATATTCGCTTCCAGTTCCTCTGCGTCAATGACTTCTTCATTTCTATGAATAAGCTCTTTGGGCAGTACCTTGGCAAGCATTGCTTCAAACAATGTTCCGTTAATTGGTTTTACCAGATATCCCTGGAAACCATGGTTCTTATAATATTCTTCCATATCGGAACCGGCATTTGCTGTAAAGGCAACGACCGGTGTGGTTGCACAGGGTCCCATTTTATCTTTCCGGATTAGTTCCAACGTAGCAATCCCATCCAGATCCGGCATCATATGATCCATAAAAATAGCATGGTAGTATTTTTGTTTTACTTTTTCCAGACATTCCTTACCACTGCCCGCCATGTCCACCTGAACCTTGGTCGCACGCAGAAGCTTTCCGGCTACCAGACGGTTCATTCTATTATCATCAACAATCAGGACTTTTGCCTCCGGAGCTTCAAAGCTCTGGGCGTATTTCTGAGTTTTCTCCATATGCTTGTTGATAATCTTACTGATTGAGCCGACCGGCGTAGCATCTATGATTTCCTGATCCAGGATAACCGTAAACGTGGTGCCCTGCTGATAGATACTGTCTACTTTGATTTCGCCATGCATCAATTCAACCAGCTGTCCCGAAATGGCAAGACCAAGACCTGTTCCCTCAATATTCCTGATCTTCTCTTCATCCACACGTTTAAATGCATTAAACAGGTATCCGATGTTCTCTTTTCTGATACCGATTCCGGTATCTTTCACAGAAATATGTAACCGGATCTGATTATGAACGATCCGTTCGCCTTTTACACTTAGTGTAACCGAACCTTTCGGAGTATACTTGATTGCATTGGTAAGCAGGTTCATCAGAACCTGTTTTACTCTTACCGCATCACCATAAAGGGTGGTTGGAATATCTTCTGCAAAATCCAGATGAAACTCCAGTCCTTTTTCGTGGGCTCTCGCCAGACTCATATTAACCAGATCACGCATGAGATCTGCTGTGATGTACTGTTCCGGAATAATATCCATCTTCCCTGACTGAATTTTGGAAAGATCCAAAATATCATTGATCAGGGAAAGAAGCATTTTACTGGCCCCCTGAATATTGATACAGTTATCCTCCAAATCTTCGCTTAAATTTGATCTGAGGTTCATCTCATTTAAGCCGATAATCGTATTAATTGGTGTTCTGATTTCATGGCTGATATTCGCAAAAAAGTTTTTCTGTGCCTGAGTGGCCTCTTCCAGTTTCTTCTGCTGAATGCGGTTAAGTTCCTGTTCTTCCATATACATTCTTTTCTGGAAATTCAAGGTAATAATGGTACTCAGTGCCACTACAAATGCACTTCCATATACACTGATCATGACATGTTCTGTTGAATCCAGCGTCAGAACCAGCTCCGGATATAAATATCCTACGGTATAGCAGACAGACACCATGCACAAATACACTATAATCGTAATGTACAGACTTCTCCCATAAAAAAGCAGTGACAGAAAAACAATTCCATATATGATCCAGATATTAACACCACTATTCAGCCCGCCTCCGGTCAGCCAGATCATTGGAATCAGAACCGATACGCAGACTGCCAGAGTCACCTTACAGACTTTAAAACATCTAAAGCGATTACCAATCACCAAAAGAATATGGGCGCCTACAAAGATTGCCAATGTACATAATACACCTATAATGGAAACTCCTGCTGCAATGCATACGATTACACCCAAAAAAGATGCGACCACACCGGAAAGCATTACCAGGTTATACATTCTAAGTTCAAAATCTGTATTCCTATCTGTCAATGACTGTCGTATTTTCCGAACAAGTTTAAACATACGTTTTTCACACTCCGACCTGAGTACTAACTATTTCCATTATCAATACCCTGAATGGTATCAGGGGGAAGATACTTTTTCAAAACGCGCTCTAACTGCGACACTTCAATCGGTTTTGCAACATAATCCTGGAAACCTTCCTTCAGGAACATTTCCCTTGCGCCACTGATTGCATTGGCTGTCAACGCTACAATCGGGACATTCTTATAATAGTCGCCATACATTTTACGGATGGCATGGAACGTTTCGATTCCATCCATTTCCGGCATCATATGATCCATGAAAATAAGATCAAACTGTTTTTCCCGGAGTATTTCCAGTGCAGCACCACCACTTTGCACTTTTTCAAGCTGAAGCTTATAGGTACTGAGCAGCCTTTCGATCACGCGCAGGTTCATCAGGTTATCATCCACAACCAAAACTTTTGCAGCCGGAGCTACAAAACGTTTTATGATCACTTCATCTTTATCTTTCTTTGGCTGCTGTTTCTTTCCATTCAGTGCATCTGCTATTTTAAATACCGTATATGGTTTCGTAATCGGGAAAATATTCACCCCGAATATTTCCTCATCTTTCTCATCCCTTATCAAAAGAATCGGTATATTTTTTGCTGTTTCTTCAAAATAGATTCTATGGTTTTTATACTGCTGCGTTTCAAATAGTGCATGAGTATACCAGCCTCTGTCGATACCATACTTCAGTTCTGTCATGCTTTGGCATCTAACGATTTTAACATCCAGTCCCTGGGCCATATTAAGATATGTCTGCATATAAGTTGTATACATATCCGGCATGGTATAATTCTCACTATCGATGTAAAATGCGATCTTGATCCCTTCTTTTTTCTTAACAACCAGAAGAGGATTATCATCTGCCACTTTCTGTGGAATGGAGATTGTTATGATGTTCCCACCACTTTCTCTTCTTTCCATATGGAAAAATCCATTCATCAAATTGGTGAATCCAACTGCTATCGCAAGTCCAAGTCCGGTATTATCCATTCCGTCATTGGATTTCACACCTACTTTACAGCTATCCGTAAAAAGATTATCCATGTTTTCTTCCGGAATGGAATTTCCGGAATCCTTCACCGTCAAAATCAGATTTACACCATAGCTTTCTTCTCTTACTTTTGCTCCGATATAAATATATCCGCTGTCCGTAAACTGTATACAGCACCGGATTACAGAAGTCATGGTACGTCTGATCTTCTCACAGTCTCCTTCCAGTCTGGACGGAATCCTGGCATCACAGTCCACAATCAGTTCCAGTTTTTTTCTTCTGTTCTGGCTTTCCGTGACATGTATCACATCTTTGATAACCGAAGAAAAATCATAAACCGATTCTGCCACTTTC
>JBJENT010000215.1:0-8143 GCA_051880335.1 Lachnospiraceae bacterium | reverse complement strand
AAATGTTACGGTGCAAACATGGCTACCGGTGAAACCGTTCAGGTAGGTGAAGCAGTAGGTATCATCGCTGCACAGTCTATCGGTGAACCGGGTACACAGCTTACCATGAGAACATTCCATACAGGTGGTGTTGCGGGTGAAGATATCACACAGGGTCTTCCTCGTGTAGAGGAACTTTTTGAGGCAAGAAAGCCGAAGAGAACCGCCATCCTGACGGAAATCGCAGGTAAAGTAGAGATCAACGATAACAAGAAAAAACGTGAAATCATTGTAACAAATGAAGAGACCGGTGATAGAAAAGAATATGCAATTCCGTACAAATACAGAATCAAAGTATTAGACGGTGCAATACTGGAAGCCGGTGATGAACTGACAGAAGGTTCTGTTAACCCACATGATCTGTTAAAGATCAAAGGTGTTCGAGCTGTTCAGGATTACATGATCAAAGAGGTTCAGAGCGTATACCGTCTTCAGGGTGTTGATATCAGTGATAAGCATATCGAGATCATCGTACACCAGATGCTGAAAAAGGTTCGGGTTGAGAACAATGGTGATACACCATTCCTGCCGGGTACTCTGGTTGACGTTCTTGACTATGAAGAACTGAATGAAAAACTTGTTGCAGAAGGTAAAGAGCCGGCAGAAGGCAAACAGGTACTTCTTGGTATCACAAAAGCCGCACTTGCTACAGATTCCTTCCTGTCAGCAGCATCCTTCCAGGAGACAACAAAGGTTCTGACAGAAGCTGCAATTAAGGGTAAAGTTGATACTCTGGTTGGTCTGAAAGAAAACGTTATTTTAGGTAAACTGATTCCTGCCGGAACCGGTATGAAGAGATACCGTAACGTAAAACTGGATACCGATATGAACGATCTGTTTGATATAGAAGACGAAGATGCTGAATTTTCTTTAGCAGATGACGCAGATGATATGGAAGATGTAGAAAATACAGATGAAGTATTAGATGATGATGTAGAAGATGTTGAAGAAGATGCAGAAGAATTAGAAACTGTAACAACAGAAGAGTAAAAACTGTAACAACAGAAGAGTAAAAAATATGGCTGCCGCTTTAACGAATAGGATTTCGTGAAGCGGCAGCTTTTTTGCAAGATTATATGCATGCGTCACAGGATGTTCATCTGTGGAAAAACATGCTATTAAGCTTTATTCGAAAACAGGCAGCGATTCGTTGTACTGCATGGAATCCGTATCTGTGTATACGCGATATTCTGTGATACGATTTACTCCATTCTTCTGCTCAATGGTTACCTGAAGCCATTGGTTATCAGAGAGAGGGAACTGCATGGAAGAAGAAGGATCCTGATAGATCCGGTGTTCAGCAGTATTACATGCATCGTAATAGGAAGCTGTTCTGTCGGCTACCTTACGGGTAAGGATATAATCTGCATTTGCACTGATCAGAGAAAGAGCAGCAAAAGAAACAAAACAAAGAACCACAAATATCAACAGAATCGATGAGGTACCGATGTGGTTTCCAAGAGAAATTCTGCTTTTTTTATATGAAGTTGTAGATAGACTGTCGGATGCAAATCTGTGATTCTGGGACATAACTTCTCCTCTTTGTTTATTTATTCCTATTTATTCCTGTTTATCTATTCCTATTTATCTATTCCTGTTTGTCTATTCCTATTTATCTATTTCTATTTCTGTTTGGCAATTCCATTCATCTTTTACTTGCCCTGATAAATATCTGAAGTAAGAGAATAGAGCTCTTCAGAACCGTCAGAGGCTGTAATGACAGCTGTTTGATAATCGTCTTTGTCATAAATTTCACACTGTATTTCGTAGGTTACATGGGATGCTTCTGTAATAGGATTCCAGTCTTTATCAAAAAATATGGAAAATCCATTATCTGCATTAGTGGTGATTTGGAAATGATCCGTATCCACTAATAATGCTGTCATTTCTGCCATATCCCCATCACAGCCACGAAACAATTCAGCCACATTCTCACACCAAAGAACTGCAGAAGAAAGATCCTCAGATTTCCTGCTGACCTGATGTGCTTTGAAAAAGAGCTGGATACAAACCGCACAGGCTAAAGAGAAAAACAATATAGCAATGATAAGTTCCATTAAAAACAGACTGGTTTTTGAACGGTTCATTCTACAAGCTCTCCTTTGTTTGTAATGTAAATAGAAAGTGCTTTGTCATCTTCTGTCAGATAAGAGATATGATAAAGGTCATCTCTTAGTTCTTCTACCTGAAAGCCTTTGCAGGGTATGATGGAATCTCCGGCAGAGGGAGAAAGCTCTGTCCCTTTTTTGTAAAAAAGCTCTTTCAGATATCCCTGATCGGTATAAAGCTTTGTTTCGAACTCCTGCCCATCTATAATATCTGTCATAACAATAGCGTTACTGTCACCGAAGCTATCCACAAGAGTGATGCGTCCATAGCCTTCATTCTGATGGAATTTCTCTACCAGATATGCATAAGGTGTTCGTGTACTGTAATTGGTTTCAGATGTGTTCAAAATATTCCGGTATACAGTAGAACCCAGAGTCACCAGCATGATGGAAGAAACTGCAAACACGCAAAAAAGAGCCAGGACAAATATGAGATCGGTTATATGCTGTCTGTTCTGAAATGATTTCATGGGGGCTCCTTTCTTTTGGTGCTTTCTTTACTGTCACTCTGCAGATTCTCTGCTGATTCTTTGCAGTTCCTTTGGAACTGTTTTTGCTACTATATTATTATCTGTCCTATTTCCTGTATGATTATCCCTGAATCGGTATGATCGTAATATCCGGCATGATATTGGAACCATATGTCTGATAGTCTACAAAAAAATCATCTTCACTATAGGTCAAACCGTAGTGATCCTTTAAGTACTGCAGATTAGGGGGATAGGTTCCCTCTAAAGCGTAGCACTGAATCACACTCCGTTTGATGGAGTTTTCCAGACTGTGAAGCTGCTCTGTATTTGTTGTTTTTCCGATGGACTGGATTCCTCCAAAACATAAAAGAATAATAACTGCGGTCAGAATCAGGGAAAAACGACATTTTTTTAAGAAATAAAATATTCTGCTGTTTTTTTGAAAACGATTCATAAATAATTCCTTTCTATACCTCATGTATCCCAGCCTTGGGCAAAGGATTCGGCTAATGTTGCCAGGGCAAAGGATTCGGCTAATGTTGCCGGGGCAAGCCTAACCGATGCTGGACATAATGCCCATGAGTGGAAGGATGACGGAAAGCAGTATCAACCCGACAATAAGAGAGAGAACGATAACCAAAGTCGGTTCTAAAATAGAAATGATGGAGGAAAGCTTACGTGTAGTCTCCTTATCATAATTTTCTGCGATCTTTTTCATAACCTGATCTGTGGAACCGGTCCGGAAACCGACAGCTATCATACGCGCATAGAAATTGGAAAAAATGCCAGCTTCTATAATGGCTTCCGAAAGGTTAGAACCCTTCAAAAGGGCAGTTTTACAGGATTCGATTTTAGCCTGCATCCCTTTGTTTTCTACGAGCTGGGAAACCAGTTCCAGACTCTGGAAAGTATCCATACCACTGGACAGTGTCAGGGCCATCCCGCTGGCAAAACGACCGGAAGCCATGGAATCATAGAAACTTCGTATAAATGGAATATGATTTCCCAGCTGCTTTAATATCTTTTTGCCGGATATAGTCTTAGTTGTATAGAAATAAAAACAAAGAAGCAGAATCAAAAAGCCAAGGAAAACGAGAGAGTACTGATTGATCTGATTACCTAAATGGAGTAGCGATGCAGAAAAACCACTCATCTCACTGCCTAATTGTTTAAATACCTGATTGAAAATCGGAAGAACTTTTGTAATCAGAACCAGGATTACAACAACCATCATACCGATCATAATGAAGGGATAGCTGATGGCACTATGCAGGCTGTCTGAAATATCTTCTTCTCTTTCATAGTATTCGGCCAGGGCACTCATGACATCATCCAAATTACCGGATTCTTCACCGAGACGAAGCATATGCAAAACATATTCCGGAAAAACGCCACAGCTTTTTACTCCTTCTGAGAAAGGCTGGCCGGTAGAGCACACATCCAGGATCTGCTGATATATTCTTTTTGCGTCTGATGTCTTTGCATCGGAAAGCAGAATGCGCATGCCTTCAACGGGGGCGATACCTGCCTGCTGAAGCATGGATATCTGAGAACAAAAGAATGATATTTCACGGTTGTTTAAGATTTGAGTACCTTTCATGGCATTCCTCCACGTGGATAAATTAATTTACATTAAAACAAGTTGATACAAAAAGTGAATTTATAATAGGAAATAAGATTTACAGGAGAGGAGTTAATAAATATATTTTGTGACATAGTTGTCACCATCTCCAATGTATTTCTTTAATTTTCGGGAGCCGGTTGAGGCACCCAGCGTTGGGTCCATAAGTTCCCAGTTTACTCCGTCAAACTGGATGATTCCGTTGACCCATCCTACATCCTGAATATAGGTACTGATCCAGGCATGATATGCCTGCCCGGCATAGCCTACTTCCAGATGTGTTGGAATTCTCTGGCTGCGCAGCATGGATGCCATGACAGCTGCATAATCCAGACAGATACCGGTGCCGGAAGCCAGAGTATCATCGATATTGGGAAGATATCCGCTTTCAACGGTTTCTGCTTTTTCCGTATCATAGGTAATGTGGGTGATCAGGTAATTGTATACATTGGAAACCACATCCAGATCAGAATTTGCAGAGTAAGCTAATTGCTGTCCAAGCTGGATGGCATCATTTTCTTCCTGAAACTGAACATACTGATTGGGATAAAGATAAGCTCCGAAAGTATTTGTGATGGTGACATCAAAGCTTTCGATGGCCAGTTTGGAATATTGGTTTTTCTGTACATTTTCAAAAATGCCGACCTGATATGTACCGGAATCAGAACTGAGAGGAAAAACCTCCATTTCATCATGCAGGTTGTAGGTATAGGTGGTACCATCCGGTTGTGTGATCTGAAATTTGTTTTTTGGACAGGAGCCTGTATAGCAGGCAGATATGTATCCCTCAGAAGCATTGGAAATATCAATGCAATAGCCCTCTCCGGAGAAAACCTGAGTGCCGGGATATTCCGGTGTTAAACAGGTTGGAGTGGCGTCTCTGGTTCCTTTTTCTGTGGGTATCTCGAAAGATTTTGGTTTAGAACCACAGCCCCATGTCAGAAGGCATACGACTGTGGTCAATAGAATCAGTTTGATAAAAATGTGAAATTTACTTAAGCACGATTTTTTCTCAGGTAAATTCATAATCAGCTCCGCATAATCTGCATTATTTCGGTGACAAAAGAAGATGCAGAGAACTGCCATTTTTGTCAGGAATGTAAATATTTAGTTCGATGGAATCATAAGGAAAAGTAATGGTAGCACTTTCCGGATCCACCATGGTAAGTGGAATGGAATTACCATCCGAATCTGTAATCAGGATGTTTTCGTAATCCACATCACCACCGGTAAGGGTCAGATAAAATAAGCCTTCTTCAAAATGATGTTGAAAGACTGTGATTTCTGAAGCACTCTGCTCTTGCGGGCTGACCGTAGCAGGAGAGTGATGAAAAGCAAATGGCAACAGCATCATGGCACATAAAAAAACGAGAATGGTGATCAGGATGATGCGGTAACTAAAAGCTTCCCTGCGGTGCTTTTCCTGTATTTCCTTAATAGAAGCTTTCTGAACAAGTACTTTGATGTCACAGGCGGAATATACATTCTGCAGAGTGGATTCTGCCAGTTCGGTACCCATAGAATACTTCTTCTTTTTTGAAAATAATTTCATAAAAACTCCCTCCTAGCTTTGCAGTGCACTGCGCAGAGTCTGCTTTGCAGCGTCTATGTAACGTTTTACACTACTTAAACTAATGTCCATGGCATCCGCGATGTCTTCCAGCTTCATGTCATTAAAAAAACGCATGATAACAATAGTTCTTTGCAAATGAGGCAGATTTTCTATTGCTTTTTTCAAACGAGACTGCTCATCGTTTTGCTGAGCCCGTTCTTCCGGATTGGAAGAGGTATTTTCGTCCCGGAACGAGTTTAGAAAATCATCATCAATCGTTCCGTAATCAGAATCACGTTTCTTACAGATATCATAACATACACGAAATGATATCTGATTCAGCCAGGCGGTAAAAAGCATAGGATCCTTCAAATTTTTTAGTTTTTTGAGAGCTAATATATAGACTTCCTGCACTGCATCCTGTGCCAAATAGGAATCGCGCAGATAATGGCGCGAATAGTTGTAGACTTTATCATAGGTTAACGCATAAAGTTCTGAAAAAGCATTGGTGTCATTGCCCTGAGCTTTGACAACAAGATCGGCAAGATATCCATGTCCTGGATCTTTCATGAAAAATTCCCTTAAAAATAAACACACGTAAAAAATATAAGTAAAAATATAAATTTGAGGAATATGTAAAAACAAATGAAATTTACAAATTATGATTCGGAATGTAGCTGTTTGTATGCCAGCGTAAGGACTTCTGAAAAACGGGTGAAACTCTTTTCGGAATTCAGTACATATGTAGAACGAATCTCAAGTTCATTTCCACATTCCGTTTCATTATATAATGCAACAGAATTATTCAGCTGTTCCAGACAGGTATTCATCAGGGATGTGGTACAGTCTGCTATAACAATCAGGAATTCATTACCACCGTTTCTTACCACAATACCAAAATCGTTACCAACGGATTCCAGCATATCACAAAAATCTTTGATGGCTATATCACCGGCATCACGTCCTTTTTCCTCATTGATCTGCTTTAAGTTACTGATCTCTAACATGGCACAGCCGACTTTGGAAAGAACTGCAGTGACTTCTTCCGAATTAAATAAGGTGTCACAGCTGAAACGATTGAGCATTCCGCTGGAAGCTTCCATATAACGACTGAGTTCGCTCTTGTCTTCCGCAGAACTGAATCTGTTTAAACGATAAAAGTCAATGAAGATACTGATAAAACATAAAATAAGAAGAACCCAGACAAAAGCGCAAAGTGTAAATAAGCTGTTGTTACTGTAAATATTGCTCCTGAGAGTTGAATTGCATAACAAAGTCAGAAAGAATACGACTGCAATCAGAATAACAACAACAAGCTGAACAATTTTCCCTTTCTTAAAATAAGAAATGATTTCTTTTTTCCCCATGGTATAAATCCTCCAAAAGATTTTTTTTACACAGACATAATATGTCACAAATGTTAGTTACAGTAATTATACTAAAAAAAATGGGGAAAAGAAACTTATTTTTTATAAAGAGAAGTCTATTTTTTTACAAAATACGTGTTGACAAGGAAAAAACGAAGAATTATACTTAATCAGTGTGCATGCAAAGGCATATCTATTTGTCATGCTCATTCACAGATAAGGACTATTATAGTCCAAAAGCAACAAAAATAAAACAGGAGGTGAAACAGGATGCCAACATTTAATCAGTTAGTAAGAAAGGGTCGTCAGACAGTTACTAAGAAATCTACAGCACCTGCTCTGCAGAAAGGATATAACTCTTTACACAAAAAGAGCACAGATATCTCTTCTCCACAGAAAAGAGGCGTATGTACAGCTGTTAAGACTGCTACCCCTAAAAAACCTAACTCAGCTCTTAGAAAGATCGCCAGAGTTCGTCTTTCCAATGGTATGGAAGTAACATCTTACATCCCGGGTGAAGGCCACAATCTGCAGGAGCATAGCGTTGTTCTGATCCGTGGTGGTAGGGTAAAAGACTTACCAGGTACCAGATACCACATCATCAGAGGTACACTGGATACAGCTGGTGTAGCCAACAGAAAACAGGCTCGTTCCAAATACGGCGCTAAGAGACCTAAAGCAAGCAAATAATAGTTAGAAGTTATTTGCAGTGATGCAATTAGGACCACGAACAGAACTAATTTTTTTAGTGTTGGGATTCTGTATTCAGATATACCGCACGAACACATTAGAATTAGAAAGACACATGTGAGTACCTATGATTTAATCAGTGTTGCTTCTTATTTTAAACAGTATGTTTTTAAATAGTATGCTTTTTTAAATCGTACGTTTAAATAATAGATTGTTTAAACAATAGAAGAAGCGGATACCATAATTAAGGAGGGAAGAAACGTGCCACGTAAAGGACATATTCAAAAAAGAGATGT
>JBJENT010000214.1:0-8144 GCA_051880335.1 Lachnospiraceae bacterium | reverse complement strand
CAGCTCAGGATCCGGAACAAATTGCTGCAGCAATTTGTTCCGGATCCTGAGCTGTGATAGCTAAGAAACAGCCACCTGCACATACTTTTCTTGGTTTGTCACCCCAGGTAGGAGATTTCACTGTTTTTACCTGGAACTGGCAGTTGTCCTGTACATAAGCACGACGGGCAATTGTGGTATAAAGCATTGCACAGTTACCATCCACAAAGGCCTGGCAGCCTTCTTCCCATGTGATATGAAGTGCACTTCCTTCTTTGATCATATCTGCATATGTCTGCATTGCCTCGATACCTTCCTCTGATGCAAAGGTCGCTTCATAGGTACCGTCTGCATTGGCTGTCAAAAGCTGAGCTCCATTACTTTCCATGTAAGCCTGCTGTGCCCAGAAATCTGCAGGTTCCTGCATATAGATACCGTATTTTCCTGTGTTTTCATGAATCTGCTGGGATGCTTTTCTAACATCTTCCCAGGTCTTCATCTCGAAATCTGTTACCCCTGCTTCTTCTAACAGGTCTGTATTGATGTACAATACCGGATTACTTACAGAATAGGGAATGCCCACCTGTTCACCTGCATTGTTTACAGCCAGATCCAGTACGTTAGGCAGGAAGTTATCTGTTAAGAAATCAGGATCTTCGGGATCATAAGCATCAATGGCTTCCTGCGGAGTGGTGTAGTCAAAATTGTTAGAGAAGTATTCCAGGAATGCCCATCCAATCTGTACAAGAGCAGGGGTATTTCCTGTAGTTGCTTCTGCCTGCAGATTCTGCATCAGTCCTTTGTACATATCCGGATTGTATTTTGCCACAACCTGAATATGATCATTTTCCTCATTAAATTTATTTACCAATTCTTCTACCGTGGTTCCTCCCTGGGTATCTGCGTTGCAGTGCCAGTATTCGATCACCGTTTTCTCTCCGGATGCGGTAGTATCTGTAGCGGATGCGCTGTCTGCAGCACTTTCCTGTGCAGCTGCTGATGGTGCCTGTGTTCCTGCTCCTGTAGGAGCTGTGCTGCTTCCACATCCAACCAATGTCATGGATGCCATCAAAGTAATCGTCAAAATGGTTGCGATAAATTTGTTTTTCATTAACTTCCTCTTTCTTTTTGGATTTTCTTTGTGTTGTTTCTTTTTCGTTTGAGCGTAATAAAGTTTCTTTGAGTTGTTTCTTTTCGTTTGAGCGTAATAAAGTTTCTTTGAGTTGTACAACAAGGTTAAGTTTAAAGACGGTTTGTAAAATCCAAAATCAGCGGGAGGAAAATCTTTTGTAAAGAATTGTAAAAAGTAGGAATTGTAAAAAACAGGAATCCAAAATAGGCCTTGCCTATTCAACTCCCCGGCCCTCATTCTTGAGAGGTAAGATATTTCTTTTGGTTATCTTCTCTTCATAATAGCCTTACCATTTACCTACTTGAGTCTTTTTTTCCTTCTCAGTAGGCAAGGATTTTTGTTAATTTCTTATTCTTGCCTACCGACAAGTATTTTTGAAACACAGTAGGTATGTTTTATGCAATTTTATCCTGAGAACTGCCTACTGGCAGCCATTATTGAATTCCAGTTGGCATGTTTTCTGCTTTTTCACCTCAAAAACAACCCACTGGCTATCATTCCTGAATTCCAGTAGGCATGTCTTCTGTTTTTTACCTCAGAAATTACCCACTGGCTATCATTCCTGAATTCCAGTAGGCATGTCTTCTGTTTTTCACCTCAGGAGCTACCCACTGAGTAACAAATTGATAGTAGAGTTGGTTGAATAATCTTAAGTGTATCATTCAACCTCATCATGTATCATGCAGCCTCATCCAAAATGAAAGAAAGATTCCTAATCATAAAGCAAAAAGACTCTCCGGACACAGACCCGGAAAGTCTCATGGTTATTCTTTATGAATTTGTAATGGGAAATGCCCATCATTCTTTGTTCTCAAGTGTTTTATCCCCTTTACACTCTTCACAAATCGTATAGTATGCCATAATCAGCGCGTTGCTCAGCAATACTGCCGCAATAATATCCGACAGCCAATGCACTCCTGATATGAGCCTTCCAATCACCATGAATGCAGAAAATAAAGATACTACAACCATCACGGTATTTCTTATCACATCACTTTGAATCCGTTTATAAAGCTGTATCATTACGGATGCCATCACACACATCACCAGAAGCGTCGTAGAAGACGGATAGGAGGCTTCTAAACGACCTTCTATTAAGATAGGCCTGTAATTGATTACAACCACTTCAAACAGGACATATGCCCCCATTACAACCACATAATAGATGCCCAGCACCAGAATATCTGCATCCACTTTCAAAAGGCTCTTTCTTTTGATCAGCTGTATCAGTCCCAGCATAGCGAATCCCAATACACAAAAAATCGGCACCAGTCCCAACCAGTCTGTTATGGTGTAGAGCGTCATGTGCACGCCTGTCAGATTGTGAAACAGACCATTCAGAGTCGCAAACCCCACCGACGTTCCTTTCGGTCCGATTGCCTGTACATCAATGCAGCAAACCCCTACAGTCCATAAAACAAATGCTGCCAGGAAAAAGACGGTAACATAGTACCTCTTTTTGCCTGGCAAACGCTTTTGATTTTGCATTCTTTTTTGATTTCTTTGATTCATATTGATTCATCCTTTCATTTCGTTTTTGGCTTTCGCCTAAAACCACTCTAAACAAAAGGAATGAATCCTGTAAGAATCCCTGCGTCACATCTGCGATACGAATCGTGTCATGCCCATTTTATCAGCATCAGCGCCTTTATCACCAAAAACAGGAAGGTAAACATAGCGGCGTAGGGCTGTCTGCTTGCTATAAAGGCAAGAGCCCCTATGGCACTTAGTACCAGAGAAATCTTATCCTTATTCTGTACCCACCATTTGGCACTGCTGTTTTGAAAAGCAAGCCCCAGAATTCCCCATATCACTAATCCAAAGGTAACAATCAAATATGGTATCTTCACATAGCTTTCCACTTCTGTTAAAGAAAGCAGGGAAACCTCCTGTATTACTCCATCCACAGTCTGCCCAAAGAACGGAAGAAAAAGGAACATGGCCACACTACAGTCCAGTAGACCAAAGACCAGATCCCTCATATGCTTTTCTTTCTTTTTATTGTCCTCTTCCGCAATGGTAACAAGTTCATCCCCGGACAGCAGTTCATCCAGCGACACCGAAAAGTATTTTGAAATCGCTTTCAGAGAATCGATATTCGGATACCCTCGCCCGGATTCCCACTTGGAAATGGCAGTACGGGATACGTATAACGCATCTGCCAACTCTTCCTGGGTAAGATTTTTCTGTTTTCTCAGTTCCTGCAGCTTTTCATTGAAATCCATTCTGTTCCTACTTCCCTCCAGGCAAAAATGTTTCCTCTTAGATTTCTAAATTCTTCATTTCAGATATTCCGCCCCTGATATTGAACCGTTACAACATAGACCTTTTTATCATTCTCAGATATCCTAAAAATCACAATATAATTGTCCACCACCAGTTGTTTGTATTCTTTTCCTGCATATTTTCCAACAGTGCGTTCTTGATGGGATTCCGGCAGTATCTCCAGAGTCTTAATTGCTTCCCAAATTCTATCTGTTTGACCTTTGGCATTTTCAGGTGCCATCTTTTCATATGCAATATAGGCATAAATATCGTCAATATCCCGAAAAGCTTTAGGATATAACATTACTTCATACCTATCCATAATATTTCTTATCTAACCTTTCCATAGCACTATTTAATGATATCGGCTTTGCACCTTCTTCAACTTCTTTTTCAGCTTCAAAAATAGCCTGATCAATTCTATTAATCTGTGCGAAACGCTCATATAATTCCGCACTCATGACAACAAGATCACTGTACCCATTTTTAGTAATAAAAATCGGCTCCTGCATCTTATGTGCTAATTCTGAAATCTCACTGGTATTACGTAAATCTCTAATCGGCATAATTGTCGGCATAACATACACCTCCCTTTCTTATAGCAATATCGTAGCATAATTATGCCACACAGTAAAGTGACATTATTTTCCATTTGTGGTATTCCACATAGAAAAAAAGGAACCGATTTCTCAGTTCCTTTCCCTCTCATCTCTATATACACTCTTTCATATATCCCACTATGGTTTCATCTATGGCTCCATTTTTTGCCATGTCATCCATGATCGCAAAAGCCTTCTCCTTGGGAAGGGGCTTTTTGTATGGCCTGTCCGTAGCAAGCAGGGCATCGCAGATATCTGCCACCGCCAGAATGCGGGCTTCTACTCCAAGCTGATCTCCGCCGATTCCTTTGGGATAGCCTTTTCCACTTATGCACTCATGGTGCTGTGCTGCCCAGACAGGCGCCATGGCAAAGGAACTGTTGAAATGAACCTTGCTTAAGATTCTTTCTGTCATCACAACATGACTTTCCATGATCCTGCGTTCCTCATCGGACAAGGTTCCCTTACGGATCATCAGATTCTTCTTTTCTTCTTCCGTCAAGAACGGTATGACTTCTGCGTTGTCCGGGCTGGTATATTGGTATTCAAAAACAGTCTGAAGCTGCTGTATCACTTCATCCGATAAAAATCCTGCACTGTTGGCTGTTTTTACCAGCTCTTTTGTCTCCTGAATCCGTTGTTTCTGCATCCGGAACTGCTCCTGCGAAAGGAATCCCTCCAGCTTGTCTATGGTATATTTCAGTTCAATCTTGTCCAGCCTGTTTTGAATGGCATCAATCTGATGCTCCAGCCTGGTCTGTTTATTCATTACTTCCAGAGGAACGATCATTTTGCCAATATCATGCAGAAAAGCTGCAAGCACAACCTGATCTTTATGCTCTTTTGTAAAATAGATGGAAGACTCCCCTTTTTCATAAAGTGCATTCATATGATCCACTAACAGCCCGGCATATTTTGCAACATTTCTTGTATGGCTGGCATTGTAAGGTGTTCTGGCATCGATCGCCTCTGTCATGGCTTCTGTAAAAGACCACATCTGCTGGGTTATTTCTTCCAGATAAGCCATATTGGAAAGAGAAATGGCAGTCTGGGAAGCAAGAGACATAAGAATCTTTGTCTCCTCTTCTGTATAGGAACGGATATTCCCATTTTCATCCATGGCGTTGATAAACTGCATGACCCCTATGACTTCGTCATCTTTATCGATCATAGGGATGGCTACCATAGATTTGGTACGGTAGTCATTCATCTGGTCATACCGCTTTGGCCCGGAAAAATCAAACAAATCACTTTCATACACATCCTCTATATTTAAGGACTGTTTGGTAAGCGCTGCATAAGCACATATATTTTCCTTCCGTAATGGAACCGGTGGAAAATCAATCACCTCTCCATCGCCGCCTCTGTCTATCCCTTTTGAAATGGTTCTCATGATACGAAATACCAGCGTATCATCCTTTAATATGTACAGAGTCCCGCCATCACTATTGGTCAGTTCCATGGCTGTCTGAATAATCAGATGTAACAGTTTATTAGGATTTTTCTCTGCTGTCAGCGCGATTCCGATATCCAGAATCTGCTGTAGTCTATCATTGCTTGTCATAGGTTCCCCTCATAAATTTCAGTGCCTTACCGGCATTTTCACAACCGGATATTTCCAAAAGTACGGAAGTGTCAATGCCATTTTCATCCATCAGTGTTTTCCACTTGTCAAAATCTATTTTTCCGCATCCCGGAACCAGGTGCAGGTCATCTTTTAAATCATTGTCATTCAGATGCATATGCCCCACGTAAGGTGCAAGGGCTCTGCACCACTGTTCTATAGGAGTCTGGGTTAAGACTGCATGCCCATAATCAAGGCACAGTTTGAAATTATCCACACCCTTCATTCGTTCCATCAGGGCTACAAAAACATCCGGCTGTTGTTCAAAGGAGTTTTCCATATAGATGGTCAGGTCCGGATATTTCCCGCACATTTCCTTCCAGAAGCCTGCCGCCTCTTCCAGCCAGTGATCAATGTAATAGTCCAGCCTCAGTTCTCCGATCAGCCCCGTGTGAAATACCACACCTTTTACTCCCAGTCTGGCTCCTATCTCCAGAGACTGCTCATAGAGTCTCCTGCTTCTGTCCCGAATCACCGGGTCAGCCGCTGCCAGATCCAGTCCCAGAAAGGCACCGTGCATGGTGTCTCCCAATCTGTCACGGTCTATGCCCGTGTAGTACCGGATCCTTTTTTCGACCTCCGCTTCATCAGAATATACGGAGGGGTTCCAGAAATCGTTGTATTCCAGATTGGCTCCATATTCAGTTATAAGAGCCAGAGTACTCTGCATATCAGAGTACTCTGGGATGATTGAAAATGTCATATATTTTACCATTTATGTTTCAAATATAGTTGCTTCTATTCTAGTTTTCTGTAGCACCACATGCACATGTTCCATCAACATATATATGACTTTCTGTGTATAGAGGTTCCCCGCATGAACACGTCCAGGTATGCACTCCATTATTAATTCCCTCAGTAGTTACCTTATATGTGACGGTATGCGGTTCAGCATACGTACAAATACATTCGGCCGTAAATGCGATTCCAGTTGCATAAGTATGATTCACCCAACTATGACTTTGATTTACACTATACTTACCACAAGTGCACGTCACAGTATGTTCACCATTCTCATTATACATCGTGTACGTATATCCAATCTTATGATTATCTTCATCAACATAAGAAGCAGAACAAGAACTACATTTTATAAGCCAGAAACCATCATCTAGTGTATGTTCCCCAGCAATATGCAGCGAATAGGAATTTTCGTTTTCTTTCTCACAAACACTACATATTGAAATATGTCCACCATCGGTTTCTTTGTATGCTGTGAATTGATGTGTACCTGACACAGTAGCCCCACATGCGTCACAAGTTCCTACATGCGAATCACCAGCATCCTCCCAACTACTAACGCTATGCCCATTCGCACATGGATCACTGGATTCACTACTGGATGACGAACTACTGGATGAACTACTCGACGAACTACTGGAAGATTTCTTCTCTTCCACCACCTCTTCTTCCTCCACTACCGGCTCCTCAACCACCGGTGCTGTGGTGCCATCTCCTGCCTCAGGTATATTGACTGGAGCCTCTATTACCACAGGTGCTACCGGTTCTGCCACGGTTTCTTCTTCCGGTTCTACCTCTATAGGTATCTCCTTCTGAATCTCTTTTCCGCAGTTCTTACAGATTTCTACCGTATCGTCTCCATCTTTCGCCACAAAATCGTGTCCCAGTTTTTCTGTGGAAATATGTTTATCGCCCTGCAGTCCGCAGATGGTACAGATATCATAGTAATATCCGTCCTCTTCACAGGTTGCAGCGACTTCTTCACTTTTTCCGCTGAAGTCATGCTCAATCAATTCTACGATATCATAAAGCAATTCTTTGGAGATACTCAGGGATCTGCCTTCATCCATTGCTTTTCCCAGGAAGATTGCCTCATTCTGTTCGAAGGTACTATAATCGACATCTCCTACATATTCATCTATAGCTTCTGGGCCTTCTCCGTTTCCGGAACCATTTTCACTTTCTACGTTTTCTGTATTTTCTTCCGGTTCATCCGGATTTTCCACGCTGGTGGTATCCTTACCCGGGTTTTTTCCCGTTGGTCGTTTCGGATTTTCCAATCCTTCTATCTTTTCATAATCTTTCACTTTTACAAATTCTGAGAAAGTCGGATCGGATCTTATGATAGCCCGCTTACCGGCTGGCAGCATTCTGCTTTCTTCCGTACTCTCTCCATTTTCCATCTTTACCTGTACAAACACTTCCCCTTCCAGTACGTCGATCACCGTATAGGTGTCCCCGTTTGCATCTTTATAGCAGGATGTCCGAAATACGGTACCACGGACAGACATGGTGGCATTGGGGGTTTCCACATCAAAGCTTTCCTTTGATGTAAGCTTATTGTCAATCCTGCAAAGAGTGGAACCTTCATCCAGATGAACCTTGGTACGTGTTTCAGACTGCTTTCCTTTGGCTTCCACCCAGAAATGAGTGTTTTCTTTTGCAAACATATACTTATCGGTATCCATGGCCAGCGTCAAATCTGATTCACTTGTTACCGTAACATCGTCACCGGACTTCAAATGCTGCCCCACATAGGCATCACTGGTGCCTCCCTGATTGAGTATCTGGGTAATGCCGTTAA
>JBJENT010000213.1:0-8300 GCA_051880335.1 Lachnospiraceae bacterium | reverse complement strand
ATGAGACATTTCCGCAAAATCTGCCACCTGGGTCTCATACTCCGGTCTGGTCATGGTTTTATCATCAGATTTTTGGTCCTTAAAATTAATCTGGCATATCACCTGTCCGGTCTGCAGATCTGTCACTTCCCGGATACGCAAAGCCCGGTCTGTGCCACGGATATTCCCTTTTTCATCATCAAAATACCGGTCACATTCTTTTCCATGAAAACTCTCTGAAAATCCCATGGAGACCAGTTTTGCCCGAATCTCTTCGATATTATCAATTTTTAATTTTACTTCTGCTTCAATCATTTGCTTTATCCTTTTGTCCACACGGTCATACTTCTACGCATATATTGAACTACATTGAAAGTCAGGAATATCTCAAAATGGATTTATCAATCTGATCTACATTCATATATACAATTTTTCATGTACATTCCCATTCTATCTTAATAAGAAATGATTGTCATCTCCAGTTTCTATATCTTTCATAATCTTTTATTCAAATCTATCCGCTCACAGTAAATAGCTTTCTATGTAGGAATCCAAAACGCTTCTGCTAAGTGGAGCCTTACTGGTTTCATGAGTAAGCAGCAGCTTTTCCCCCAGCAAATATCCATTTCTTTCATAAATGTCTAGTTTCCTCATATTTTTTTCAACATATTCCATGTCATCCATCATACCGAGATGTTCCAATATGAATATCTTTCCATTCCTTATATTCATTACTGTAAAATCTGGCCTAAATGTAACACTACTCCCCCAATTATCAAGTACGATTGGCATCTCATATCGATAAGGTACTCCATATCGATACAACTCATCTGCTATGATCAATTCGGATTTTGATCGAACTCTTTCATTTTTAAGGGTAAAAAATTCTGTCATATCGTCTTCCTGAAATGTTCCTGGCTCATATTCCTTCTCCATGAAACTTTTAATTTTCATATCTATCGGCTCAATCCAGGGTTTTACCAGTCTTTTTCTCGCACCGCACATTTCATCAAACTGCTTTTCCAATATTCTGTTATCGTAAATAAATTCTATTTCTTTCCATTTTGATATCACTCTTTCCAATGTACAAATCAATTTTGCATCATATTCCTGTTGGGCAACTTTTTTGGCATAATCCTTTTTCTTTTTGCTAATATACCTTCCATCAATGAAATATTGATCTGAACCATTACTGCTTGTACACCTCAACTTTCCCCCAGGCAGTACATCCATCTCTTTCCGTACATTTTTCAGTTGTTTTTCCAGGTATTTTCTTTCGTTTTTAACTTGCTTTAAAATGATTTTACCTCCTCTCATGCCCCTCTTTGATCTGAGGCAGTAATATTTTTCTTGTTTTTTTCGCGTTCATCCTGCTAATACCGCTTCTACAAAGATTTTCAACTATCAAGCAGTATAAAATTTCACCATCTCAACAAAATGTGCAGAAAACATGAATTTTTTTACTGCCTGAAATACATCTTTCTATTACCGGCGGTATTTTACTTTTTGGGATCTTTTTGAAGCCCTTTTTAGAGCCTTTCGAAGCCAATACATCATTGCGACAAACTGGAATAATGATACAAATAGAAAATTTAGATAAAATAGAATACATAGATATAATAATAAACTTGGATATAACAGAACACTCAGATACAATAGAACACTTAGATATAATAGAACTCTTAGATAAAACCAGATTTTCAGAACATCTTCATTATATGCATCGGGAGAAAAATTATCAACATTTTTGCAGATGTTTTTACAGAACCTTCTGCCCATTGGAAAGGAGTTTAAAGGAACAGCCCAGTATTTCTGCGGCCTTCCGGCACATCACCATCCTGCCCAGGAAAATATCGAAATACTCGAACATGGTACAGATATCCTCATCGATTTTCAGGTTCAGGGAAATAACTTTTTTCTCTTTATCTATGATTAATTCCGATTGACAGACAGCGTAATTGACTCTGTCATGAATATCAAAATTTGCCTTGCCTTTGTTGCGAACACGGTTCCTTCTGACATCCGTCTTATCTGCAATGATCAGTGCCGCAGATATAGCATCCTTGGCACCGCCGGTGGATTCATCATGGTTACCGATTGCAGAAACAATGGCCAGACGATCCCGGATATCCAGTTCCGTCTTTTCCAGAATCTGATTGGCAAGTATGGCTCCATACTCTGCATGACGATTACGGTTTATAGCATTTCCTATGTCATGCATCAATCCTGCTATTTTGGCCAGCTCTGCCTGATGTTTATCATAGCCAAGTATTTTTAATATCCGTTCTGCTTCTTTGGCTACTTTCACACAATGTTTGATGGAATGCTCGGTATAGCCCAGTATTTCCAGATTCTTATCCCCACTCTCGATCAGGCAGAGGATTTCTTCATTCTCTTTTAATTCTTTATACATTCTGATGTTCCTGCTTTTCCTTTTTTCGGTCATCCAGGGAATAAATCACCCATTCCGCAATATTGGTAGCATGATCCCCGATACGCTCCAGATATTTTGCGATCATGAGCATATCGATTTCCTGCTCTCCACGCTTCGGGTCATTTTGAATCAGCTTTGTTACTTCCTCTTTGACCTGATCAAAAAGAGTATCTACCACATCATCATGTTCGATAACCTCTTTTGCTTTCACTTTGTCTTTTTCAGTAAAGGCATCAATACTGTGGATCAGCATAATGGAAGCTTCCGATGCCATTTTGATGATGGTTTCATAATTTTCCATCCGCTCACTCTTTGCCAGCATGATCGTCATTTCACTGATATCTGCTGCATGATCCCCGATTCTTTCCATATCCGTAACCATTTTCATGGCCGCTGTGATCATCCGTAAATCTTTGGCAACCGGCTGCTGCTGTATCAAAAGATTAAAGCAGATACTCTCAATATCACGTTGTTTTTTATCAATTGCAGTATCTTTTTCCATAATTTTTTTTGCCTTATCCACATCGGATTTGACAAGAGCTTCGATTGCTTCCTGTATATTTTCTTCTATCATGACTCCCATCTGAATCATTTCTTCATTTAAATTTTTCAACTGTTCGTCAAACTTAGTTCTCATGAGATCCCCTTTCTCCCCATCAACCGAATCTTCCGGTGATATAATCTTCTGTTCTTTTATCCTGCGGATAGGCAAAAAGCGTTTTGGTTTCGCCATATTCCACCATTTCTCCCACCAGGAAGAAAGCAGTATAGTCTGAAACTCTCAGTGCCTGCTGCATATTGTGGGTTACAATGACAATGGTATATTTCTTTTTCAGTTCTTCCATCAGATCTTCAATCTTGGATGTGGAAATAGGATCCAGCGCAGAGGTTGGTTCATCCATGAGAAGTACCGATGGTTTTACTGCCAGAGCCCTGGCGATACAGATTCTCTGCTGCTGTCCGCCGGACAGTCCAAGGGCTGATTTTTTCAGTCGGTCTTTTACTTCGTCAAAAATAGCGGCTCCCCTCAGACTCTCTTCCACAATCTGATCCAGACGATGTTTGTCCCGGATTCCATGTACTCTCGGACCATATGCGATATTGTCATAGATGCTCATGGGGAATGGATTGGGCTGTTGAAATACCATCCCTACGTTTTCACGAAGCAGGGTGGTATCCACATTATCTGCATAAATGTCCTGCCCTTCCAGACGGACATCCCCTGTGATCCTTACATTTTCCACCAGATCGTTCATTCGATTCAGTGTCTTTAAAAAGGTGGACTTTCCGCATCCGGAGGGACCGATAAAAGCAGTCACCTTATTGGCATAGATATCCATGCTGACATCTTTTAACGCATGGTTATCTCCATAGTATAAATTCAGTTCATTGATTGATAATTTTACGTTATTCACACGCATCAAACTCCTACTTTTGTTATTCTCCTGTTCGGAATAGGCTGTTTCTTTCTAAAAGCAGCTTTCCGTAACAGGCGTTATTTTTGTCTTGTAGTATCAAAACGTTTGGTCAAATACTTGGTCAGAATATTGATAATAAAGACAATGATCAATAACACATACGCAATTCCAAAGGCTGTATCAAAATCCCCTTCACTTGTAGCAGAAAGGTATAACTGTATGGTAAGTGTACCGCCGGATTCAAACATTTTATCAAAAATCCCCAGAATTCCTTTGGGGAGAAGCTTTGCAGATCCTGCTGTAAAAATCAGCGCTGCCGATTCCCCTACAATACGACCGATTGCCAGAATCGCTCCAGTAATAATTCCGGGCATGGCAGAGGGTATCAGAATCGTTCTGATCATGTACCATTTTCCTGCTCCCAGACCGATTGCTCCCTGCCTATATCCATCCGGAACCGTCTTCAGTGCTTCCTGGGTATTTCGGATCACCAGCGGAAGGACCATCAAAATCAAGGTGAGAGCACCGGATAAAATGCAATATCCAAGTCCCAGCGTCTCAACAAAGAACATCATTCCAAACAGACCAAATATAATGGATGGGATTCCGGAAAGGACTTCTGTAGCGAACTCAATGATGGTCACGAGCTTTCCTTTTCCCGCATATTCATTTAAGAAAATAGCTGCGCCTACGCCGATGGGAATGGTAAAAAGCATGGTGAGCACAATAATCAAAATAGTATTAAAAATATTTCCTGCAATACCAATGGTCCCTTTTCGTACCGAAGTAACCGTTGTAAGGAAATCCCAGTTCACCTGTCCTATCCCCTTGGATACCACAAATACAATGATCAGAAGCAGCAAAAGAATGGATAAAAGAGCACTCAGTATAATAAGTCCTTTTATGATCTGGTCTGAAATTCGCCTTTTTTTTCTAGTCATATGCTCTCTCTCCTTTCTTTTTCATACGTGTTAAGAAAAGATTGATGATTACAATAAAAATATAGAGTACCAGACCAACTGTAAACAGAACCTGCCGGTGCAGACCGGAGGAATAACCCATCTCACTTACCAGCTGCGTGGTAAGAAATCTTACGGAATTAAAAGGAAGCGGGATATTCACTGCACCACCGGCTACCATATTGATCGCCATAGCTTCTCCAATGGCACGACCGATTCCCAGAACGACTCCTGTCATAATTCCCGAACGTGCAGCCGGAAGTACCACTTTGAAAATAGTCTGAATTTTACTGGCTCCAAGTGCAAGAGAAGCCGATCTTAAGCTTCCCGGGACTGCCCGGATAGAGGATGCACTGATATTGATCACCGTAGGCAAAATCATAATTGCCAGCACAATAATTGCGGAAAGAAGATTTGCTCCGCCGGTAAACTGATGCTCCGTACTGCCCGCAAAGATCTTCTTTTCCAGTTTATACATAAAAGGATTCAGTATCATCATACCAATCAGACCATAAATAACAGATGGTATGGCTGCCAGAAGCTCTACCGCGGATGATATGACTTTGGAGGTAGCCCGTCCCATTTTGCTTCCGTCTGTAAAATCCGTCAAAAATACTGCTGTCAATATTCCAATGGGAACCCCTAACAGTACTGAGCCAAAGGTTCCGACAATGGAAGAAAGAATAATATAAAATATACCGTATGAAGGCTGCTCAGCCGCTGGCTTCCATATTTTCCCTAACAAAAGCTCAGGTACACCCACCTTAAACAAGGCCGGTGTACCCTTCCAAAACATAAATATTGTTATGGCCAGTACAGAAACTACAGCGATACAACCAAACACGAGAAATATGTATCCTGCAAGTTTTTCTGTTTTTTTCTGCATCTTTTCACCTTATTCCGGAATAATCAGTCCTACGCCTTTGATGATTTCTTTTCCTTCATCAGAGAATACATAATCAAGCCATGCTTTTACTGCTTCGTTCTGCTCGCTGATTTCTCCTTTGGTAGCCATGACGAAAGGTCTCTGAAGTGCATAAGTACCTGCTAATACATTTTCTTCTGTTGCTTCTACACCATCCAGAGTAACAGCAGTTACTGTATCATCTACAACATCCAGGGAAACATATCCGATTGCTCCCGGAGTAGCAGCAACTTTTGCAAGAACTGCGCCGGTAGAATCAAGTTCCTGTGCATATACACAGCTATCCTCTACTTCCAGAAGTTCTTCAAAAGCAGATCTGGTACCGGATTCGCTTTCACGTCCGATAACTACAATAGCTTCATCAGCGCCACCAAGTTCACTCCAGTTGCTGATTTCACCGGTATAAATCTTAGCCAGTTCTTCTTTTGTTAATCCTGTAACTGTATTCTGCTTGTCAATGATGACTGCGATTCCATCCAGTGCAATTACATTTTCTACTACACCGCTTTCTTTTTCTTCATCCTTTATATTTCTGGATGCATTTCCGATATCTACGCTTCCTGCAATCAGGGATTCAATTCCGGCACCGGAACCTGTGTATTCTGTTGTTACTGTGATGTCAGGATTTACTTCTGCAAAGCCTTCCATTAACGCTTCACATACTTTTTCCATGGAAGTGGAACCAGCAAGCGCTACTTTTTCAGCTTCCTTTTTTCCACATCCAACCAGAGTTGCTGCAACAAGAACTGTTGCCATTGCCAAACTTCCAAGTTTTAACCATTTGTTTTTCATAATTTCTACCTCTTTCTGGGATACTACTCATTTATACTTTAGAAATGCGCTCTGCCTTTTCTAAGGTTTTCGCGGTATTCGCCAAGGTCTTGTGCAAGCACAGACTTTGGCTCATTACTCGTAAAAAAAATATCCCTTGTTTTTTCTTACAAGGGATATTCTAAAAAGGCTATGTAAAATATGTTATCGTGCTAATGTAAAATGAATGTAATTTTTTATGAGCAACGAATAAAATTTTCTAATTCCTCTTTCATATAAAGAAGCTTCTCTCTTGTTTCCGGATTTTCAGAGTTATATTCCAGTAACTTCCATAAATATCCCTGCTCATCTACGATTCTCCTGCTGGATGCATAAACCAGTTCAAATATCATGGCTGCATGTCCCACCAGATTATCGATTCCGGTTTTTTTCAGGCTTCGGAGCACTGCATGATGTTCTGAAAAAGCCTGTAACACCTCAGGCGTAATGCTTTCCTTTTTTAATACTTCCGCAGAGGTGTTGTAAATCACTTCCATAGGGGTATCCAGATTCACACGGAGAATATCTATCTTATCCGCATCCCGCAGCACATTGCAAAATGCTCTCTTCCGGTCTGTAAGGTCTGATGGCAGCTGATAGATACTATGGTTTCGAATGGCAGTCTCACACAGGGATAGCTCTTCACACTGCAAATCCGTTCCAGACTGCTGGCATTTTCCCTGATTCGTATCTCTGACATTCTTTTGTCTGATACATTCTTCCGGAAAAATCTCCCGGATCAGTCCTTCCTGAAATAAAAGATCTGCACCAAACGTAGCATGGTCTATGGACTTTGCATCCACAAAGGTACCGTAACGCTTTATCTGTTCAAAACGCCCAATATCATGAAGCATCCCCATCAGCCAGCACAGTTCTATATCTCCCTGTGGCATCTGTTCTGATACTGCAATCTGCTCTGCCAGATCTGCCACCCGATAGGTATGATCAATCTTCAGTTTTATCTTTGGATCGGATGCATTGTAAGCATCGGTATAAGTTTTAAAAAAAGTGCATATGGCATTTCTATCTATGGTTAACATAACTTCGATTCCATTTCTTTTATTCGTTCCTAAATAAGAAATCAATTCTTTTACTTATTCAGAAACGAAACTTCCATTTCCTTTACCTTATTATATATAAAACGGTTGACTGGTACATCCATACCATGCTTCTCTGCGATCTGGATAACCGTGCCGGCAAACATGTCCACTTCCGTTCTTCTGCCGGCGATTCCGTCCTGCCGCATGGATGGCACGCCATCCGGATCTAAGGTTTTCAGAATTGCTACATAATAATCTAAGTCTGCGTGGGTTAGACCGATACCTTCTGCCTGAGAAATCTGAATCACTTCTTCCATGGCTCCCATTAAAACATCATTGGCCTCTCCCGGTGTCAGTGCCTGGGAATAGGTACATTCATATGCCATGCAGGTCTGATTGATTCCCACATTCAGCATAAACTTGCCCCACATTCTTTTTCTGATATCATCTTCCACCACACATGGAATCTTTGCTCTGTTTAAAAAGTCCACTACTGCATCCAGGGCTTCTTTCTTTCCATCCTCCACGATACCTATACGGAGTTCTCCCATTTTCGTATAACGCAGGGTATCCCCAAAATGCATAGCATCCATACCCTGAGCCACCGTGTAAATCAGGTTTTCTCTGCCGAACCGTTCACCCATCATATCTTCACTGGTGATTCCATTCATCACAGAAAGTAAAATGGTATCTGGTCCTACTGCATACTTCATGGTTTCAAAAGCTGACTCTATG
>JBJENT010000212.1:0-35280 GCA_051880335.1 Lachnospiraceae bacterium | reverse complement strand
AGATTTTATAATTATCCAGTGCAACAAACCCTTTATCTCCATGCGCCAGATTCTTTACTGTTACATCCTGTACGCTGAGAATAAGATTGCTTACGATAGAGTAACCTACAAACAGGAGCATATAAAGAAATGCCGGTAACGCAAACAGCAGGCCTATATTGTCGTATCGGAAAAATCCCCTTACCTTTTTCATAAAAAACCTCCTTTTCAAATTTCTCTTGCTTCATTCTACGATTTACCAACCGTTCGACCAATACGAGAAATCTTGAAAAAGTGGAAAAAACCAAAGTCTTTTATTTATAGGTCTTTCGATATTCTCCCGGTAATTGTCCTGTCACCTCTTTAAACACTTTACTAAAGTATTTTGCATCTGAATATCCTACCTGCTCAGCAATTTCATACAGCTTAAGTGAAGTGCTGCAAAGGAGTTCTTTTGCCTTACCAATTCGATATTGTTTCATATATGTACTAAAGGTGGTGCCCATCTCTTTATGAAACAGCGTTCCTAGATATTCCGGAGTCATATTCAGTTTTTCTCCGATTTCATCCAGGGTAATTCCATTTCGATAAAATTCATGAATCAGGCTTTTCACCCGCTTAACAGTCAGATGTACTGTATCCTCCTGCTCTTCCTGTCTGGATATGATCTCAAGCAGTAATGCCGATGCTTCTGTCAGCTCACTTCTTAATTTTGCGCTCATAATCATTGACAACAGCTTTTGCTGATCAAGCTGCTTATGTTCCATATAACCCAGCTCTTTTGCTATCCCCAGCAATGCCCATAGGAAACGAACATAACATTCTTTTATTTCTTTTGGAACATATACCTTTCCATCCCGGAATACCTGATGAAACTCTTCCATAACAGAATATACCGCATCCCAGTCCGAGGCACAAACCGCCGCTTTTCCTTTTGTTTCCAGATAATTGGGATAGATACAGGATGCTGTCTGTACATGTGTAATCTTCGGATATGAAATCATTACTTCCTGATCCAAAGAAATATTCCAATCCAGATAGGTATATAAAGTATCCAACCCTTCTTTCCACTTTGCCAGACCGTTTACAGCAGTCCATCCAACAGCCAGACATTCTGAGGAAGGCTTCAATATCTGATACTGCATCCATCTTTCCAGATCATGCCCATTTTGATAATGATAAAAAATATATACAATCGAATTTTTATGAGCCTCTTCTACCACACAATAGGATAATTTCGTATAAGTAGAAAAAGCATGTTGGAAATATGCTTTCGTTTTTTCTAATTTCTGTTCAAACTCATTACCAAGGTAAACACATTCTATAATAAATTCCTGATCATCCTTAATCTGATAATTGCGTTCCAGATAGTTTATAACATCCGTTGATAGTTCCAGGCTTCCATCCAATAAAGATCTGGCAATCTGCTCAATGGTACCTATCTCTGCCGGCTTTTCCTGACGATCCCGGATCACCTGCATGCTCACATTATCAATCGCTTGTGCAAAATCATTATATAAAATTGGTTTAAGAAGATATTCTGTCACACCCAGTTTCATAGCTTTTCTGGCATATTCAAATTCGGAATAAGCACTTAGGACTATTGCTTTTGTACGGATTCCTTCTTCCGTCATAGCCGTCAGCATTTCCAGCCCATCCATTTCCGGCATCATAATATCTGTAATTACAATATCTATTTGCTGCGAACGAAGCCATTCTAATCCCTGTTTTCCATTTTCCGCTTCTCCGACTATGTGAAGATCCTCTCTTAATTTCCCCAATAGATTTTTAATACCTTCCCGAATTCGGATTTCATCTTCCACAATTAAAATATTCATACAAAACCCCTTTTGTACATCTTATATTTGTTTGTCCCCATTCCACATTTAGTATATCAAAAATTGTTTCAGACTATCAATTTTTTTCTTGGCTTTTCTCCAGGACGTGCTTATTGCACCACAATTTTACTTATGCTACATTGTATTTATTAAGAATAATTTCGTTTTTTATTAAGTACAATAAAAGGAAAAGGATCCCAGAATGGCAACCATAAAAGAAATCGCAGAATTAGCCGGCGTCTCCAGAGGCACCGTAGACAGAGTACTGAATAACCGGGGTGCGGTCAACGCAGAAACAGAAGCAAAAATCCGCTCCATTATGAAGCAGCTCCATTACAAGCCCAATAAAGCCGGGATGGCTCTTGCAGCTCAAAAGAAAAAATACCTGATCGGTATCATTATGTTCAGCAAAAAGAATCCCTACTTTGATGAAGTTATGCAGGGTTTTGAAGATAAGGCAGAAGAAGTGTCTGTTTATGGCTGCGAGATCCTGGTCATGCGGGTAGCTTATCATCCGGATGCGCAGCTTTCGGCCATCCGTGCCTGCCTGAAGGAAGGCATTCAGGGACTTATCATCACTCCCTATAATGATGAAAAGATCAGCAACGAATTAAACCTCTTATCCAAAAGCGGAATTCCGGTTATTACAGTAAATTCTGATATTGAAAACACAAGGCGTCTGGCATACGTGGGAAGCAACTACTATAACTCCGGTGTTGCAGCAGGCGCATTGATGATGCTTGTCACATCCGGTCCTGTACGCATGGGCATCATCAGTGGGGATCCCAATATTCTGTGCCACACCCAACGTTTTTCCGGTTTTGTAGATAAACTTTCAACCGACTCCCGTTTCAAAGTGGTCGATCAGGCAGAAAACTATGACGATGACCAAAAAAGCTATGAACGGGTTTCTGAAATGCTCACCCGACACCCGGATATCAATGCTTTTTACTTTACTGCTGCCGGCGTATATGGAGGCTGCCGGGCTATTGCTGAACTTGCCCCGGATAAAGATATCAAGGTCATCTGCTTTGATGATGTTCCTACTACCGTAGAAATGCTTCACCGCGGAATCATCACTGCCACCATCTGTCAGGAACCCTATTGGCAGGGCAGCAAATCCCTGGATCTGATGTTTTCCTATCTGACCGATCAAACGGTTCCGATAGAAGAAAACTACTATGCAAAGTTAAGTATAAAAATTAAGGAAATTGCAACGTTATGATTACAGAACACTTTACCTTTTTATCCTCCGATAAAGAGACCCGGATTCATGCAGTCAAATGGCTGCCTGACAACAGAAAATATAAAGCCATTTTACAGATTACCCACGGTATGACAGAGCATATCATGCGATATGAAGAATTTGCTGCTTTTCTTACCGAGCATGAGTATATGGTGATAGGGCATGACCATTTAGGTCATGGAACCACTGCAAAAAGAAAAGAGGATTTGGGCTATTTCGCCAAATCCTCTCCAAGTGATCATCTGATTTCTGATATGCATACTCTCCGCATCACTATCCAGAAAGAAAACCCCAATGTTCCATATTTTATGATGGGCCACAGTATGGGGTCATATTTGTTGCGCAAATATTTGTCCTTGCACGGAAAATCCCTTGAAGGTGCCATCATTATGGGTACCGGCTTTGTCTCTCCAGTTGCTGCGGTTACTGGTCTTTTGCTGATTCACGCAGTGGCTCTTTTAAAAGGCTGGAGATATCGCAGCCCTTTTATAACAGGGGTTCTGTTCGGAAAATCCTATAAACAGTTTGATCAGACTGGTACGGATTTTTCAAACAGCTGGCTGACCAGAGATGCCAAAATCGTGGAAAAGAATCACTCCGATCCTTATACAAATTTTAAATTTACCCTGAATGGATACCACGGTCTTCTGGAAACGGTTCTTTTTGACTGCCGGTATAAAAACATCCGGAAAATCTCCAAAGACCTTCCTGTATTCTTTGTCTCCGGCGATCAGGACCCGGTGGGTGATCTGGGCAAAGGCGTTCGGAAAACCTATGACCTTTTTGTCAAATCCGGCATAAAGGATGTCACCATAAAACTATACAAAGATGATCGTCACGAACTGGTAAACGAACTGGACCGTCTGGACGTTTATGCTGACCTGATGGACTTTATGAATGCACGTTTATAAAAGCAGAATCAAATTAGTTTTCCAGTTCACATACTACTGCATCATATCCGTTTAACAGGATTTGATTACCCAGGATAGTCACCTCATCATTTGCTATGACTATTCCGGCAGGTGCCTTTTCCAGTGTAATCCTCTGTTTCTCGCCGGAAAAATTACCCAGAACAACCAGTGTTTTTTCTTCACTGGAACGGACAAATCCCATCACATCATCCGGGCATTCCGTGAGTGGAATAAAATCACCATATACAATCGTTTCTTTATATTCCGCATCTTTTCTGAGCTGAATCAGTTTTTGGTAAAAATGAAATAGCGAATCCTCATCTGCCAACTGTTTTTCCACATTGATCTTAGCATAATTTGGATTTATCCTCAGCCATGGTTTTCCTGTGGAAAATCCGGCATTTTCTGTAGAATTCCACTGCATTGGGGTTCTGGAATTATCCCGGCTGTATTTCATCACTTCTGCAAGCGCTTCTTTTGGCGAAAGTCCGGCCCGCAAAGCTACCTCATACTCATCCAGTGTGTTGATGTCATTCACTTCTTCGATGGAATCGAACTGCATATTTTCCATACCGATCTCCTGTCCCTGATACAGGAATGGGAGACCTTTGGTCATCAGTGTCGTAAGGGCAATCATTTTCTTCGCTTTTTCCGGGCATGGACTTTCCTGAATGTAGTGGCTTACGCCTCTTGGCTCATCATGGTTTTCTATGATATTTGATAAAAATCCATTGTCTTTTACCTGGTTTAAGCTATGGAAAACTGCATTTTTATATTCCTGCGGCGTGACTGCTTTCCGGTCATACCAGCCATTTTTACTATACCCCAGAATGGTTGTGCTGAAATTGAACATGGAAGAAAAGTATCCGTCATCTCCAATAAAATCCATGATCTCTTTTTCTTTCACATCAAATACTTCCCCTACCGTAAAGGCATCATGGGGTTTAAAACATCTTTCTGATAATTCTTTTAAAAAGACTCCGATTCCTTTTGCGTCTGCCAGCATTTTCTGGATTGCACAAAGCCCGTCTTCCCGGTCCGGCTCATAATCCCGCATGGGAAGTGCTTTCTTTATATTAATAATCGCATCAATACGGAACCCGCTCAGCCCTTTATCCAGCCACCAGTTGACCATCTGATAGACTTCTTCTCGAACCTCCGGGTTTTCCCAGTTCAGATCCGGTTGTTTCTTATGGAAAGAGTGCAGATAGTATTTATCCGGATGTCCCGGTAATTTGTCCCATACGCTGCCGCCAAAATAGGCTCTCCAGTTCGTCGGAAGGGTTCCATCTTCCGGTGCATCTACAATATAAAAATACTTTCCGAATTTTCCATCCGGATCTTCGCATGCTTTCTGAAACCATTCATGTTCGTCAGAGCAGTGATTCACCACCAGATCCATTAAGATATGCATGTCCCGTTTTTTTGCTTCTGCGATAAGCTCTTCCATATCTTCCATGGTGCCAAATCTGGGATCAATATTATAATAATCAGAAATATCATATCCCTGATCAGCCAGAGGAGAACAATATATCGGAGACAGCCACACAATATCAATCCCCAATTCTTTTAAATAATCTAATTTGCTTATAATTCCCCTTAAATCCCCTATTCCATCTCCATTGGAATCTAAAAAACTTTTTGGATAAATCTGATATGCTGTTTTATCATGCCACCATGCCTTTTTCATTCCGGTTTCCTCTTCTTTCTTCCTTTTTACACATACTTTTTCTGGTTTAATTCCTACTTTGCTCCTGACTTTTTTCCTGCTTTACTTCAGAAAAAAACGTTGCTTCATATAGTTTTTGCCTACCGACACCTGATCCTCGGATTTTGCATTCTCCTGTTCCAGATTACTGATCCGGTTACGGATTCTCTGCATTTTTTCATCCAGTGCCGCACTTTCCTGAGCACACTCCATCAGCTCATTCGCCAGCTGCTCCGCTTCGCTGTCCGGTATATTTTTCTTATAACGCAGCTTGTGCTCCAGGCTGGCCCAGAAATCCATGGCAATGGTTCGAAGCTGTACCTCGACCTTCACAGGGCGCTTTTCATTTTGTAAAAAGATCGGAACTTCCACGATCAAATGCAGACTGCGATATCCGCTGGGCTTCGGATTCTGAAGATAATCCTTCCGTTCGATCAGGGTAATATCATCCTGCTTCAGAAAACAATCCGCAATGTAATAAATATCATCAATAAAAGAGCAAACTACCCTTACCCCCGCAATATCCCAGAGATTCTCTTCCAGCGCTTCCAAGGTGATAGGAAGATTTTTCTTTTTCATTTTTTTCAGAATGCTCTCCATGGATTTTACTCTGGACTTAATCGTTTCAATCGGATTACGGTCATATTCTAAAGAAAATTCTTTGTCCAGCACCTGAAATTTCGTTTCTATTTCCATAATAGCACACTCGTAATATGCCATTAAAGTATTCAGAGGCCTTGTATTATTTTGCATGAAATCAAAAAAATCATCGGACAATATATTCTCCCGTATAAACTGCTGCCTGGTATCTTCTAAAAAATGTTCTAATGGTTTTTCCATGTTGATTTCTCCTTTTGTTCCTTCCTTAAATGCTCACTCGTGCAAGCACCGTGAGTATTTTCCTCGTCGCCATAACAAAAAGACGGAGGTTTACTTTTCATAAACTCTCCGTCCAAAATGCCCAGAACCGGAATCGAACCAGTGACACGAGGATTTTCAGTCCTCTGCTCTACCAACTGAGCTATCTGGGCCCATCGCAGTTTCTGCAACAATCGTATTCTACATGGATTTGCTGAAACTGTCAAGATTTCTATTTTTTTTCCTATAAATTTTCCATCTTTTTCCTGAAAATTTCAGAATTAATTTACAGTCATCTTCAAGATTTTGTATTTCATAAATTATCATATAATGCTTTTCAGACGTCTCCCGCATTCCTTGCAAACTCACTCTATTTCTGATATGCTTAATAGGTCATGAACATTATTATTTTACTGCTTATTCGATTTTTATGCTTTCTTTCGAAGAGCAGTTTTTATCTGTAGATGGAGGGTTCTATATTGGAAAAGAAATATGATGTTATTATTGTTGGTGCAGGTCCCGGTGGTATTTTTTCCGCCTATGAATTTGCAAAAAAGCGTCCCGATTTAAAAATCGCAGTTTTTGAAGCTGGCAATCCACTGGAAAAACGTAATTGCCCCATTGACGGGAAAAAAATAAAGTCCTGCATCAAATGTAAGACCTGTGCGATTATGAATGGCTTCGGCGGTGCCGGTGCTTTCTCTGATGGAAAATATAATATTACTAATGATTTTGGCGGCACATTACACGAATACATCGGCCGGGATAAGGCCATTGAATTAATGAACTATGTGGATGAAATCAATGTCTCTCATGGCGGGGAAAATACAACCATGTTCTCTACCGCCGGTACAGAACTGAAAAAAATCTGTATGCAGAATAAGCTTACCCTGCTGGATGCTTCTGTTCGCCATCTGGGCACCGACATTAATTATGTGGTTTTACAGAACCTCTTTGATGAATTAAAAGACAAAATTGATTTCCACTTTTTAACGCCTATTCAGAAACTGGAAAAACTGGATGATGGATACCGGGTATACTTTGAAGGTGGTTCTGCAGAGTGTAACAGTTGTATCATATCCGTTGGCCGAAGCGGTAGCAAATGGATGGAAACTGTCTGTAAAGACCTGGATATTCCAACCAAATCCAATCGTGTGGATATCGGTGTGCGTGTGGAATTACCGGCTGTTATCTTCTCCCATATCACAGATGAGCTTTATGAAAGCAAGATTGTTTACCGTACCCAGAAATTTGAAGATGCAGTGCGTACCTTCTGTATGAATCCAAGAGGTATCGTTGTAAATGAAAATACAAACGGTATTGTCACAGTTAACGGACACAGTTTTGAAGATGAATCCAAAAAAACAGAAAATACCAACTTTGCTCTTCTGGTTGCCAAACATTTCTCCGAGCCATTTAAAGATAGTAATGGCTACGGTGAAGGCATTGTAAAGCTTTCCAACATGCTGGGCGGCGGTGCTATCGTTCAGCGTTTCGGTGACTTAGAGAGAGGACGTCGAAGTAACTGGAAGCGAATCGAAGAAGGTACTGTCAGACCAACTCTGGCTGCTACTCCCGGAGATTTAAGTCTGGTTCTTCCGAAACGTATCCTGGATGGCATTATTGAAATGATCTATGCACTGGACAAAATCGCTCCTGGTACAGCAAATGATGATACACTGCTTTATGGTGTAGAAGTAAAATTCTATAACATGGAAGTAGAACTGGATAAGAATCTGGAAACCAAACATAAGGGGCTTTATGTGATTGGTGATGGCAGTGGGGTTACCCACTCCTTATCCCACGCTTCTGCCAGCGGTGTTTATGTAGCGGATCAGCTTTGCGAGAAGCTGTAATATCTGGTATGATTTTTTAAGAATAACATCAAGCAATACAAATACTATTTATGGAAAAAGCCGGAGATATATCACATCTCCGGCTTTTTATAAGCCACTCTTCCCTTCTCTATGCATCATATTTCACCAATTTTTTCGGATCTTATTACTACTTCTGGTAATAATTTTTTAAAATCTTCCCACCTGCACATTTGCGTTCCTTCCAAAATCAAGGACCCGGCTGCGGCCGCCATGGCATATTTCAGGATGTCTTTCGGTTCTTTTCCTTCCGATATGGCCACACACATCCCTGCCACCACAGAGTCTCCTGCCCCCTGGATTCCTTTTACCTCTATTTCCAATGGTGGAGCTTGATAAATTCCCTCTTTACAAGCTAGCAGAGCTCCCTTTTCTCCCAAGGTTACACAGATATATTCGATTCCGATTTCCAGCAGCAACCTGCACACATGACTAATCTCTTCTTCCGACCGGATCTCATGACCTAAAATAGTTTCCAGCTCTTCTTTATTGGGTTTCAGTGCAAAAGGTTTTGCTGTGATTCCTTCTTTCAGTAGTTCTCCGGATGCATCCAATACCGTTCGAATTCCTTTTTCACGAGCCCTTTCAATAACCTGCTTATAGAAATCTGTTGGTACACCTGGCGGCACACTTCCTGTTAAAACAAGCAAATCATCCTGATCCATTTCGTTTAGCTGCTTTTCTATCAAAAGACAGATCGCTTCTATATCTTCGCTACTTACTTCCATGCCCTTTTCATTAAATTCAGTCATAGTCCTTTCCATATTATCAAAGACTTTTATATTGCAGCGGAGTTTTCCATCCACACTATGGAGCCACGCCGGAATCTGTCTGTTACGCAGTGCTCTTGCAACAGGAAGTTTAGAGCCACGAAAATCAAATCCCAGGCATTTTGTGGGAATACTCCAGTTTTTCAAAAGTCCGGATACATTGATTCCCTTTCCGGATACCTCTTCTCTCGTTGCCGAAACCCGGTGCGTTCCACCGATTTCAATGGGCTTCTCAATCGTTATTGTTCTATCTATACATGGATTCATGGTTATAGTCACTATATTCATATCTTTGTCCTCGCTTCCTTCCCCATTATAGCATAATAATCAAAAAAAGACTGCCACTTTCAAATTCATGAAAGCGGCAGCCCATTTTGATTGTTATGCCATTAAGCTTTTTTACTCTCTCTGATTTTAGCAAAGATAGCCTGAAGCAAAATGAAGAAGCATAACAGGATAGCTGTAATAATGTTAGCCCAGGAACTGATAAGTTTACCATTGGACTTAACCAGTGTAGAAATCGTACCATTGATGAGCACGCCGAACAGTGTACCGATTACATTACCAACACCACCTGTCAGAAGCGTACCACCAATAACGGCGGAAGAAATCGCATCCATTTCCAGACCGGTTGCCTGTGTGGTTGTTCCACACATAGTATTGAGACAGTAGCAGATACCACCAATAGAGCAAAGGAAACTTGCAAGGACATAGGTCATCATGGTTGTTTTTGCTACGTTCAGACCCATCAAAGTAGCAGATGTCTGGTTACCACCTACTGCATAGATAGAACGACCGAATTTTGTATATTTCAGCATTAAATAGATCAAAATAATAACCAGGATTGCAACGATTACAGTAGGACGTACATATGGAATCTGAAGTACACCTTTTTTGTTAGTGTATGCACCGATACCAAATGGAATCTTTACCTTTGCATTGGATAATGCAACGAAAAGAGGATCGCTTGTGATACTAACCTGATTGGTATCAATAACAGCTGTCATACCTCTGGCAAAGAACATACCTGCCATAGTTGCAATAAATGGCTGAATCTTTAAATAAGCAATTAAAAATCCCTGTACGCAGCCGAATACAAGACCGATGAGTAAAATGAGAATCATCAGTGTAACGCTGCTCATACCTTTACGTTCAATACCAACTGCCAGGATCATACAGTCCATAGCTACAACAGAACCTACGGAAATGTCGATACCACCTGTCAGCATAACACAGGTTGTACCTGCAGCAACACAGATCAGACCTGCATTGTTGATAAGTACGTTTAAAAATGTCTGTAAATGTGTAAAACCTTTGGAAGCATATACAACGCAGCCCATAGCATACATTGCAACAAATAAAACAATTGTAATTAAAAGCAGAACATTATTTCCACCAATTTTCAATTTTTTCATCCTAGTTCGCCTCCTTTACTTCTGCTCTCTTTGCGGAAAGCTTTTTGAAATAATCTTTAACAGGCTGTGCCTGGATGACTACGATTAAGATAACTACGATAGCTTTGTATACCGGTGCCTGAGCAGAAGATACTTTCAAAGCATAAAGTGTAGTTGTAATAGCCTGAATGGTGTAAGCACCAATAATAGAACCTGCAAGGCTGAATTTACCACCACCAAGACTGTTACCACCAAGAGCAACTGCAAGGATGGCATCAAGTTCCATGTTCAGACCGATGTTATTTGTATCTGCGGAGTAGATACGGGATGTTGCCACGATACCTGCAATACCTGCACAAAGACCACAAATTGCATAACACATTAAGATGATCTTGGAAGAATTAAAACCGGAAATACGGGCAGCTTTTCTGTTAATACCTACTGCCTGAATAAATGTTCCTACTGCAGTGAATTTCAGTACGAGCGCTGCAATCAGCACACAAAGTGCTGCTACAATAATAGGTGTTGGAAGCATACCACAATATGCTCCAAGGAACTGGAAGGAAGGAACACGTACATAAACAATGGCACTATTACAAAGAAGAAGACCAATCGCACGTCCTGCCGACCATAATATCAAAGTGGCAACCATTGGCTGAATATTTAAGTAAGCTACCAGGAAGCCATTGAAAATACCACAAACAATTGCTAATAAAATACCTGCCAGAATACCTACGATAAGAGGTACTCTATATTCATCTACGTTTGTAACACCGTAGCCTGCCAGAAGCATACAGCACATACCGCCTGCTAAAGACATAACAGAACCAACAGAGATATCAGTACCGGCAGAAGCAGATACTACAAGTGTCATACCGATTGCCAGAATAGCTACTTCCGAACCACGATTCAATACGTCAATCAGACGACCAAATAAAATAGTATTTCCAGAACTTGTTACCTGTGTTGCAATCTGGAAGAAAGAGAAAGGTGGATTACCACAAGCAATATCATAAACTACATTGATAAGCATTACCAAAATCATACTGAAGATTGGCAGGAATAATCTCATTTTTGTAATTTTCTTAATTTTATTCATGGTGGTCACCTCCTGCGATAGCGTGCATTACACCTTCCTGTGTCATTTCTTCACTACCAATTTCTCCAACCTTCTGACCATCACGAAGGACTGCCATACGGTTACAGGTACGAAGCATTTCTTCGATTTCAGAAGAAATGAAGATTACGCTCTTACCTTCTTCAGCAAGCTTAATTACCAATTTCTGAATTTCAGTCTTTGTACCTACGTCAATACCACGGGTTGGCTCATCCAGAATCAGGAATTCCGGTTCTGTAGCAAGCCATCTTGCCAGAATAACTTTCTGCTGATTACCACCGGAAAGCTGTTTGATCAAAGTCTCTCGGCTCGCTGTTTTAATCTGAAGCAGTTCAATAAATTTATCAGCAATCTCATTCTGTTTCGCAACCGGAATCTTCTTAAACATTCCAAGCTTAGCCTGCATAGCAAGAACGATATTTTCTCTTACGGACATATCACCAATGATACCCTCTGCTTTTCTATCGTCCGGAAGAAGGCCCATACCCAAGTTCATTGCATCAATTGGAGCTTTGATCTTAACTTCTTTTCCATCTACCTTTAAGGTACCGGTCTGTGCACGGTCAGCACCATAAATAGCGCGGGCAAGTTCACTACGTCCACTACCTAACAGACCAGTCAGACCAACTACTTCACCCTTATGTATATCTAAGTCGAAAGGTTTGATCTTACCTGCATGAGATAAGCCTTTTGCTTCGATTTCCAACGGTACATCCTTGAAGTCTTTCACACCTTCCGGTTTAATAGAAGAAAGATCATCAAAATCTTTACCCATCATAGCAGCAACCAGTTTAACTCTTGGCAGTTCTTCCACGGTATATTCGCCAACCAGGGTACCGTTACGAAGTACGGTAATACCATCACATACTGCATAAACCTGCTCTAAGAAGTGGGTAACGAAAATAATACCAACGCCCTGATCTCTCAGTTTGCGCATCATTCCAAATAATTTTTCTACTTCATTGTCATCCAATGAAGAGGTAGGCTCATCCAAAATCAGAACCTTACTTTTCATATCAACAGCACGGGCAATTGCAACCATCTGCTGCAATGCCAGTGAATAATTTTCCAAATTTTGAGTTACATCAATATCCAGTTCAAGTTCTTTCATCAGTTCAGCTGCCATAACATTCATTTTACGGCGGTTAACTGTACCGATTTTTGTTACCGGTTCACGACCGATAAATAGATTTTCTGCTACAGAAAGGTTTGGACAAAGGTTTACTTCCTGGTAAACTGTGGAAATACCTTTTTTCTGTGCATCCATTGTGTCCTTGTTTACAATCGGACCTTCGATTCCATCTACATGAATCTCTCCGGCTTCAAATTTATTAACGCCGGTAAGACATTTAATCAGGGTGGACTTACCAGCACCATTTTCACCCATAAGTGCTCGAATCTCTCCCTTTTTCAACGTAAAATCTACATTATCCAGCGCTTTCACTCCTGGGAATGTCATTGTAATTCCACGCATCGTCAAAGCGATATTGCTATCCATCCTTATACCTCCTAACAACCTGGTGACAAGTAAAATATAGGGAGGGAGCCATAATGACGCCCTCCCTATTTTTAGTTCATCATAATCGTATATTCACAAAAGTATATACAATGTAGTTCTAATTAGTATTTACGTCCTGCTAATACTTCATCAGACATTGTTACTGCATACTGGCTTGTTACTGCTGGAGCTACGAAAGCTTCATCTTTAACAACTGTAACTGCATCTACTGTTTCGCCAGCTGCAAGTTTCTTGATAACGTCTGCTGCAAATGTAGCCTGAAGTGGGTTACATTCTACGTTACATGTAATCTTGCCATCTAATGTGTACTGAAGACCATCATGTGTAGCATCGTAGGAGATGATGATTACGTCGCCGTCTGTACCATATGTAATACCAGCTGCATCCATAGCATCCATTGCACCATAAGCTTCGTTATCGTTCTGGCAAACTACTACGTTGAAATCTTTGTAAGATTTGATGTAGGATTCCATAACTTCCTGACCACCTGCCTGTGTGAAGTCACCAGACTGAGAATCAAGGATTTCCCATTCGCTGTGCTGTGCTGCGATGTTGTTGAAACCTTCTGTACGTCCAAGAGTTGCGGAAGCACCTACAGAACCTTCGATAACAAGGATCTTAGCTTCTGCGCCATCTAAGTATTCAGCTAACCAGTTACCAGCTGTTTCACCTTCAGCAACCATATCACAACCGATCTGTGTTGCATATAAAGAAGGATCAGCGTCTACGGAACGGTCAACGATCAGTACAGGAATACCTGCGTCCTGAGCTTCCTGAAGAACTGTATCCCAACCAGCTGTTTCGATAGGAGCTACACAGATGTAGTCAAGTTCCTGCTCGATGAAAGAACGAACTGCTTCAAGCTGAGCTGCGTTGTCGTTATCACAATCAACGAATGTTAATTCAAAACCGTTTTCTGCAGAGAAAACATCCTGATAGTTCTGTGTGTTAGCTGCACGCCAGTCAGATTCATGACCAACCTGTGCGAAACCAACTGTGATTACATCACCTGAAGCTTCTTCTGCTGGAGCTGCTTCTTCTTCTGCTGGAGCTTCTGCTTCTTCTTCTGCTGCTGCTGGAGCTTCAGCTGCTGGAGCTGCTGCTTCTTCTTTTGCACCACAACCAATTAATGTAGCCATTGTCATGGAAGCAACTAATAATAATGCAAGTTTTTTCTTCATTTTTAATTTCCTCCCTTTTAAAATGAAACTAATAATTTTGGAACACTTGCTGTTCCTTTAAGACCACTCTACCCTAAAGTTTTTTCAAGGTCAATCACTTTTTATGCATTTTTTCCAAATTCGTACATATAAACAATACAAATTATTGTGTAATACGTTTAAATAAATACAAATTTTAATGCTTTCGTATGTTTTTTTCAGATTTTGTATGATTTTTTCATTTTTCCGGGCAAAAAAATAACTTTTTTCCCTTTTTTCTCACCAAACGGCATCCGTTAGTTTTATATAATAATGTTCAAAACCTGAAAAAAAGGGGGATTTTTTACTCTGAGCATGATAAAATGAGCGTAAATAATCAACAGAAAGGGATTTTTATGTCTGCAAAATATATTCGTTTGGCGAATTTACTACGATCTTCAATCTATGAAAACAGTAATGATTCATACAAACTGCCTACTGAAAAAGAGTTATGCATTCGTTATGGTGTCAGCAGGCAGACTGTTCGAAAAGCGCTTTCTGTTCTTGCGGAAGAAAATCTGATTCAAAAGAAACAGGGCAGCGGCTCCTATGCCATCGGCTCATCCTCTGATCATACCGGAAACGACATCGCGCTTCTGATTCATTCAGATTCGGAATACGCATATCCTTCCCTTATCGCAGATATCCGATCACGACTGCAGACGCAAAATTATACACTTACCGTATACGTAACAGATAACAGCGTTTCGAAAGAACGGGAGCTTTTACAGCAGCTGCTCACAGTTCCTCTTCGCGGTCTGATTGCAGAGCCTTGTAAAAGTGCATTCCCGACCCCGAATCGGGATCTGTATCTAAAGCTTCATGAACGGGATGTTTCGATTCTGTTTCTATATGAAAACTACTCCAATCTTATGGAGTTTCCCAGTGTACAGTGTGATAACTATTCCGGAGGTTATTATCTGGGGCAGTACCTGATCAATCATCATCACACTCAGATTGCCGGCATCTTTCAGAGTGATTGCGGATTCAGTATTGATCGATATTATGGATTTGTTTCTGCTTTATGTGATGCAGACCTTCCAATCGATGACGACCTGATCTGCTGGTATAACTTTTCCCAGCTGTCTTCTCTCCGGGCCAAAAAAGATACCGGTTTTTTGTCGGAGTTTATCCAAAAGAAAGGGAAATCCTGTACCGCTATTCTATGCGAGAACGATGAGATTGCATATTGGCTTACCAAAGAACTGAAATATGCCGGGCAAAGTATTCCGGAAGATATCAGTGTTGTTTGTTTCCACAGTACCTATTTAAACGATCTGAATGATACTCATATCACTTCCGTTGTTATCAAGCCTCATGATATCCCTTTTGCTGTGGCGGATCAAATTATTCAGCTGATCGGAGGTCATTCCATTCCCTCCAGAAAAATCTCTTTTCACCTAACAGAAAGAGGCTCTGTAAGAGCCCCTTTAACCTATATATAATGATATCATTTTATGGAACCATATGTACTCTATCTGTAAACCAATAGAAATCATTTGGTATTTCTGTATTCTCTCGGCGTACAGCCCTGTGTTTTTTTGAATACAAAACTGAAATAATGGGAATCTTTATACCCTACCGCTGCTGCGATCTCCCCCGAATGAAGTTCGGTCTGTCGCAGCAGTTTTTTTGCCTTCTCCATCCTTTTCTGGGTGACATACTCAATAAACGTTTGTCCCATTTCCTGACTGAAAATCCCGCTGAAATAATTTGCACTTACATCAATAGCAGAAGATACCGAATTCAGGGACAAGGTTTCCTGACAATAATTCTCTTCAATATACTCCAATGCCCGCTTCAGAATATGTTTGCTCTGGTTTGCGCTTTCATTTTCCCGGATTTCTATGGCTCCCTGCAAAAGCACTTTCATATAATTCTCAATATCTCCGGCTCCACCGGATAGAGAATCCAGACGCTCCGTTCCAACGCTTTCCAGAAATTCATCCTGTTTTACTCCCAGGGTCTCAACATAAGCCAGCGTTGTGAATCGAATACTGAGAAACAGATAATCCCGAAACAGCTTGGATTGAAGTGCTTCTTTTAGTCCAAGCAGGTATCCATTTATAAAATCATCGATTTCTTCCGGTTCACCTTCTGCCAGAAATCCTTTGATGATTTCCGGATCGACTTTTGCGATATCAAGCTTGGCAATATTGCCTGAATTGATACCGGAAGAAACTTCCACTGCCTCTGAAGATTTTAAAACATGCTCCCCCGGCATAAGGAAACGATACGCCAGTAAATGGTTGGCTTTTGCATAGCAGTCCGGCAGCTGACTGAGTCTTTCCACCACATCTCCTGCTGCCACATGCCAGTCTACAAAGAGCTCATAATCGGTACATATTCTTTCAATGTTATCCATGCATCGTTCCAGATATCCCTGCATGTCCTGGCTTTCTCCTTTGATCAGGATTCCATATACATTGATACTCCAGCTAAAAGGCATATACTCCGGGAAGCGAAGAAAATAGCGAAGCAGATCTTCTTCCACTCCTTCTACATGATCCATTTCTTTTACCCAGCTGGACTTTTTCTTTTCCTGCAGATTCAGCAGTACCAGATTATAACAGGGCCCATCCAGATTGATGGAAAGTTTATTTGCCTCTTCATAAATCTGTTGTACAGAAAGCTGTCCCTCAAAAACCTTTTCCAGAAAATTTCTGCGTGTATACTGCTCGTATTCCTGCATTTCATTCTGGAATTTCTCTAAATAGTTTTTCTGTTCCTGCTCTGCTTCTATTTTTTCCCGTATTTCGGAAAGAACTTTTTGGAGGCTGCTTCTGGTAATCGGCTTTAAGAGGTACTGCTCAACTCCTAAGCGGATTGCCTGCTGGGCATATTCAAACTCATCATACCCACTGATAATAACGATGCGGATATTCGGAAACTCCTGTGTCACCATCCGGCTGAGAGCCAGTCCATCCATAAATGGCATTTTAATATCTGTGATCAGAACATCCGGCTTCAATTTACGGATCATGGGCAATGCCATTTCTCCGTCACTGGCTTCCCCTACAAATTCATACCCAAACTGCTGCCAGGGAATATTGTCCCGCAACCCTTCACGTATAATACTTTCATCATCTACCAAAAAAACTTTTAACATTCTTATGACCAATCCTTTAGTAAGTTCGTTGTTCTAAAACGTCATTGACGTTATCTATTGTAAATACCTGTTCATCAACATAATATTTCTTTTCCAGGTTTTCTCCATTTTCAATCTTTTGAATAATCTCAGAGATATATTCGCCCTGCTCCGGATTACATTCGATATCCACATTGATCTTTCCTTCGGAAACCATTTTTAAGGCATCATATACTGCATCAAAAGAAATGATCACGATATCTCCGTTTACTCCATAACTAAGCCCTTTTTCATTCAGCGCTTCCATGGCACCAAAGGTCATATCGTCATTTTGGGACACAATCACATCAATGTCATCATACTTTTTCAGCATGGACTCCATGACCTCTTTTCCTTTTGCAACAGTAAAATCACCACTGGCCTGCTCTAAAATATTCCAGTTCTTATGCTGATCCGCAATAGAGTCAAATCCCATGGTCCGCCCAAGCTGGGCAGAAGATCCTGTAGTTCCCTGCAGTACCACAATGTTAATCTCTTCCGAATCTCTCCCGTTTTTTCTTAAATATTGCTCCAGCCACCTGCCGGCCTTCTCGCCTTCTTCGCGGGCATTACTTCCTACCCAGGTTGCATAGAGGGAATCATCGGATACACTGATCATACGATCGGCCAGAATAACCGGAACACCTGCTTCTTTTGCCTCCTGCAGAACGGTTTCCCATCCATCCTCTGTTACCGGCGAAAATACTATATAATCTACTCTCTGGGATACAAAACTTCGTATTGCTTTAATCTGATTTTCCTGTTTTTGTCTGGCATTACTGAACATAAGAAAATATCCGTTTTCTGTGGTAAGAGCAGACTGTATGGACACCGAATTTGCAGTTCTCCAGACAGATTCGCTTCCGATCTGCGAATACCCTACGACAATCAGGTCTTCTGTACTATTCTCAAGCTCATTATCTGCCGGCTTTACATCTCCAAAAAATCCACACCCCGCAAGCATAAAAATCGTGAAAGCTATCATCAAAACCGTTATTCCTTTTGGAGAAAAAATGATTCTTTTTTTCATACTTCTTCCCCTTTCTGATTTTCTGCTCCTGCTTCCAGTGTTTTTGTAGGCATCTCCTCTGCCGGGATCCAAATATCAACAACCGTTCCTTTATCTTTTTCAGAATTTATTTTCATTCCATATTCCGGTCCGAAATTCATACGGATACGTTCATTTACATTGGCAAGGCCAAATCCCGCTTCTGTTTCTTTACATGGTCTGGAAATTTCAGAGCGAAGCTTTTCTAATTCCTCCGGTGTCATACCTACACCATTGTCTTCCACTTTCAAATGAATCTGTTCTTTCTCCAGAACTCCTGTGACCAGAATTTTTCCTTTTGCTCGTTTATATTTTATCCCATGGTAAAGCGCATTCTCAACCAGTGGCTGCAACGTCAGTTTTAATATTTTATAATGATATATGGAAGGATCGATCTGTATATCATATTCCAGAATATCCCGATAACGTACCTGTTGTATTTTAAGATAGCTCTGAATATGCATTTCCTCTTCCCGTATGGAAATGTATTCTTTTCCTTTACTGAGAACCAGACGGAAAAATTCAGACAGGGAAACAACTACATCAACTGCCTTATCCGGATCATTTCCTTCAATCAGCCAGACAATCGTATCCAGTGTATTGTATAAAAAATGAGGGTTGATCTGTTCCTGTAAAAGACGAAGTTCCGCATATCTCATCTTTCTTTCATCTTCTTTGATCTGATCTACCATGACCTCCAGTTTCCCGGACATATCATTGATACTGGTTGCGAGGCTGCTCAGCTCGTCTGTTGTATGTACCTGTGTCTGAACAGAGAAATCCCCCTTGGATATTTTTTTCGTCACCTGCACCAGTTCACGAATCGGTCTGGTGATACTGAAAAGAATTTTTGATGTGGCAAAAATCACTGCAGTCATAATAGCAACCAGCAGAATCACAATAATACCGATAAAGGAATACACCTCTTTATTCAGTTGAATCTTCAGATTTTCAATACTTTGTGCCTGATAATAGATATAATACTGAATATCATCCTGAATCAGTTCTGTTAATATGTAAATGTTATTATCCAACATCTCCATATTTTCATCATATTGTCCACCTTCATCCAGATTCTGACGCATGTCATCCACACGGTCTTCCAGAGTATCCAGATTTCTTAAAAAACTCTGAAGCCATAATCTGCTGTCGCTGTCTGTGGTAATCTGATAAAGATTCTGATACTCTTTCCGCGCCTCATTAATCAGTTCGTAGGGATTGCGAAGTGTGGAATCCTCATCTATCTTATCAAATGTAGTGTAACCCACTGCCAGCTTATACAAACTTTCGTCCATTTCTTCTTTGAAAGCCAGATTGTAATTATTGGCAATGGTCATAGTGTTTACAATTTTATCATATGCCTTGCTGTAATTGAGCAGTGCAAATACAAGATAAATGGTAATACACAAAAGTGGAACAATGGAAACTGCAACCAGAGTAATTAATTTACTTCTTAACGGATAACGTATTTTTTCTTCTACCATATTTTGACCCTCTCATCCCATTTTAACGGAAAAAATCCCTTTCGGCAACGTCCGTATATCGCTTCAATTAACATTTCCCTCTGATTCACTTTGTGTTAAACTGTAATCAACATAAAGAAAACCTGCCGCGTAAAACACTAGCTGTTTTTTTGTATTCGTGAGCAGGATTCATTTAAAAAACACGGAGTATATTTATGGCACGTAAAGATTCACGAAATACCAAAGGCCGTATTGTCGATGCGGCATGGGAACTATTTTATGAACAGGGATATGAGCAAACCACAATTGATGAAATCGTGGAACGTTCCGAAACCTCAAAAGGTTCCTTTTATCACTACTTTGATGGAAAAGATGCCCTGCTGTCTTCTTTGTCTTACTTATTTGATAAAAAATATGAAGAGCTGAAAGATACCATAGACCCTGAAATGAACAGCTATGAAAAGCTCTTATATTTAAACCATGAACTTTTCTTAATGATTGAAAACCGTGTCAGTCTGGATCTGCTTGCAAGACTTTTTTCTACCCAGTTAACCACAGTCGGTGAGAAACACCTTTTAGACCATAACCGCACGTACTTTCGAATCTTGAGACAGTATATTATCGAAGGGCAGAAACGCGGACAGCTCCGCAGTGATTTCTCTGTAAATGAAATCATGAAAGCCTATGCCATGTATGAACGAGCCATTCTATATGACTGGTGCCTGTGTAATGGCGAATATTCTCTCTATCAATATTCTGATAAAATGTTACCTATGTTTTTGGATAATTTTAAAGTATAAAACAGGATGCTTCATAAATCTTTCATGAAGCATCCTGTTTCTATAGGAACTATTAATAGTTTTTAAATCGGCCCACATAGGTTTCCAGCGTTTCTACTTCTCCGGATACCAATTCCAATGCGTTCATAATATCTTTCATATGGCCTGCCAGTTCTACCGTATTGCCTGCCACATCAGAAATGCCGATAGCACTGTCCTGAATCGTCTGGGAGATGTTTTCGTTATCCGCTACCAATCCCTCCATTATCTCTTTTACACTGATGGTTGCTTCCATAATCTCTTCCATAATGGAATTAAATGTCTGGGAATCTTTCGCATACTGTAGACCGGTCTGTTCCTGATTGTCATAATCCGGCATAACTCTGGTATGTATAAAATCTTCCAATCCTTTGACATTCGCAATCAGACTCTCAACACTTCCAACAACTCCGTTTGTAATATTCTGGATGTTTTCTGCTGTCTCTCTGGAATGTTCTGCCAAAGAACGGATTTCCTCTGCAACTACCGCAAATCCTCTTCCTGCATCACCGGCTCTTGCTGCCTCAATGGAAGCGTTCAGTGCAAGTAATTCTGTCTGATCTGTAATATCCATAATATCCGTTGCCAAACTTCTGATATTCTCAATCTGCTTACTTTCTTCAATAGACTGTTCCAGCTCACTGTCGATTTTTTCCATGATTTCACCGGCATTGTTTTTACTGATCCGGGATTCTTCCTGTAATTTTTCAGCACGTCCCCTGCTTTCATTTGCATACTTGGTGCCATAGGCAATCTTTTCTGAAACATCATCCACTGCCTGCTGTGCACTGCGGGTATGTTCTATCTCTGTGGTGATGGTTGCGCTTATTTCTTCCATTCCGGCAGATAACTGCTGCATGATAGCGGATGTATTTTCCGCACCGGAATTTGCCTTTTCTACATTGCCGGAAACCTGATTCTGATGCCCTGCGATTCCATTGCTTGTCTGAATCAGGCCACCCATCATATCCTGTAAAAGATTAATAAACTCATTGATTCCGCTTGCCAGCTTGGAGATCTCATCTTTCGTTGTAATCGGAACTCGTTTTGTAAGATCCCCTTCTTCATTATGAAGATCCTCTATGATTTCATCCAGAGATTTGATCACTTTATTAATAGGACGAACAATGGCAACTCCGGAAATAATCACTGCACTTACAGCAGCCAGCAATAATAACGCTGCAGCAAAGATTACTGTTAACTGCGTCTGATAATCTGTTTCCTCCAGTCTTGCATTTCCTTCTTCAAAAGCAAGCTCTGAATACTCCAGCAGTTTCGAAATATAGTGCGTAATGTTTTTACTTACACTTCCCAACTGGTTTACAATATAAATATTGGCAGTCTCTTTATCACCGGTTGCGCTGACCTCTATAACCTGATCAACTACCTCGCAAAATTTGCCCATATCGGATTCCAGTTTGGAAAAATCTGCCAGTTCTTCTTCATTTGTTATGGATTCTTTATATTCAGAGATCATCGAAGTGAGACTTTCTTCATCTGTTTTAATCTGCTCTGCATACTTGTCCATAGTAGATGTCAGCTGTGTTCCCACATGATCATACATTAATCGATATATTTCCAGATAAGTTTCATTGATCTGATGTAATGTGTTATTTCCTTTTACTTCTACATTGATCAGCGTTCTGCTTTCATTCGAAATCATACTGATACTGTTTTTTAATATAAATAAAGAACCAAAGGAAATAACTACTAAAACTATAATAACAAGACTAAACTTATACGATATTTTTTTCATCTCTTATCCCTCCATCTCCATCATGTATAATAAAAACATTTACCGTACCATTAATCCTTCTCTATTACCAACTATTCTACCATACCTTGTATGGATATGTCGATTTCAGAAATTTGTTTTTCTTTTTGTTCTTATTTTATTCCATAATATTTTCTTCTAATTATCTTTATATTTTCATTTTAACCTCAAAATCGTATAGACTCCATTCTATACTTTAGTTCATATTCTCGTTCATACTTCTATGTGCTAAACTGGTAAATCAAGGTTAAACTTCATTTTACCTTATAGATAAAAAGCCCCAAACCGGGCAGGGAGGAAAAATTATATTATGTTAAGTCAAAGTTGTATTATTATTGCAATTGTTCTTTATCTTTGTCTGATGCTGCTGATCGGTATCTCATTTTCGAAAAAGAACAATAACACAGATGATTTCTATTTAGGCGGTCGTAAGCTTGGGCCTCTGGTTACTGCCATGAGTGCAGAAGCTTCTGATATGAGCAGCTGGCTGCTGCTTGGTCTGCCGGGTGTTGCTTATCTGACAGGTATTTGTGATGCTGCATGGACTGCAATCGGTCTGGCAATTGGTACTTATCTGAACTGGTTACTGGTATCTAAAAGAATTCGTCTCTATTCTCAGAAAATCGGCGCTATTACCATTCCGGATTTCTTTGCAAAAAGGTATGGAGATAAGAAAAATATTCTGACTACTTTAGCCGCTATTGTTATCATTGTATTCTTCATTCCATATACTGCATCCGGCTTCTCAGCCTGTGGTAAATTATTCAGTACGTTATTTGGTATGGATTATATGGCTGCCATGATAGTATCTGCTGCCATTATTGTTACCTACTGTGCTTTTGGTGGATTCCTTGCCGCCAGCACAACAGACTTGATTCAGAGTATCGTTATGACAATAGCGCTCTTCGTGGTTATTATCTTCGGTACCAGCCAGGCTGGCGGTGCTGCTGCTGTTCTGGAAAATGCAAAAGCTCTTCCGGGATATTTAAGTCTGACCGCTACCCATAATGCCGCTTCCGGAACTGCTTCTTCCTATGGCTTTTTAACAACATGTTCTACTCTGGCATGGGGACTTGGTTACTTCGGTATGCCTCACATTCTTCTGAGATTTATGGCAATCAAAGATGAGAAAAAATTGAAACTTTCCCGTAGAGTCGCTACGGTATGGGTAGTCATCTCCATGGCCGTTGCCATTTTAATTGGTATTGTTGGTTACAGTGTATCCCAGGCCGGTAATATTCCTGCTTTAGAAGATGCTGAAACAGTTATCATCGAAATTGCAAGACTGCTTAGTACATATGGTGTTGTTCCTGCACTGATCGCCGGTGTTATCATGGCCGGTATCATGGCAGCTACCATGTCTACAGCGGATTCACAGCTTCTTACAGCAGCTTCCGGTATTTCACAGAATATCCTTCAGGATTTCTTTGGTATCAAATTAAGCGAAAAGACTGCTATGGCAATTGCCCGCGGAACTGTTGTTGTGATTGCCCTCGTTGCTATCTTTATTGCAAGAGATCCGAACAGCTCTGTATTCCAGATTGTATCCTTTGCATGGGCAGGCTTTGGTGCCGCATTTGGTCCTATCGTTCTCCTTGCTCTGTTCTGGAAACGCTCCAATAAGTGGGGTGCCCTTGCAGGCATGATTTCCGGTGGTGCCATGGTATTCATCTGGAAATATGGTATTGCAAAACTCGGTGGTGCTTTCGCAATCTACGAATTACTACCGGCTTTCATCATAGCCATTATCGTGAATGTGGTTGTAAGCTTACTTACACCGGCACCGGAAAAAGAAATCCTGGATACCTTCAGCGAGATTTCTACTAAATAAATACAGATACTAAAATATTAATTTAAAATGCACATAAAAGGCTGCCGCCTCACAAATTCTTATTCGTGAAGCGGCAGCTTTTAATTGCTTTCAAATCGCTTATTTAATTGCTTTTCAAATTGATTTTTAGATTTAAGTTATATATTATTCCTGATGTTTGTAAAGCGATTGATGATCTCGCTCAGTTTCTCTGCATTCTCCTTATTCTCTCTTGCAGAGGTAACAACCTGATCTACATGAGATACAGTCTCATCATTCTTATGGATGAGTTCTTCAACACCCTGTTCATTATCGGTGGAAGCAGCACTGATCGTATCTACCTGTTCCATGATATTGGATACAGATTCTACAAATTCACTGGTAGTCTCCTCTATCGTATCGATGGAATCTTTAATCTGTGCTACGACCTTCTCATATCCTTTAGAGATATCTGCAAAAGAAGCAAACTTCTGTGCCATATCGGTTTCCAGGAAGCCCATAATATCGCTGAAGCAGTCTCTGACTTTTTCAATACTCTTATTTGCCGCCTCACAAATTCCCTGAATCTGGGATACTGTTTCAGAAGAATCCTTTGCCAGTTTTCCGATTTCATCTGCTACAACAGCAAATCCTCTTCCACTTTCTCCTGCTCTGGCAGCTTCAATGGAAGCGTTCAGCGAAAGCAGATTGGTCTGACTTGTAATGTCCAGAATCTGGGTAGCCATGTCGTTAATCTTATTCAATGCCTGAAGCTCAGATATGGCTTCTTCTACCTTTTCTCTGGTCTGTGCTATCTTTTCAACACTGCTTTCCATGGATTCATTTGCCATGGCATTCATATCTTTCGCAGCTCTGGTTAAGTCTTCGCTGTCTGAATTACTCTTCTGTACACAGGTTTCAATATGGTTAGCCATATCCTTCATACGGGATACTTCACTTGTCATATTGCTGATAGATTCATTGGTATTGATAATACCTGCAGACAACTCTTCTGTCGTAGCAGAATCGCTTTCCACACTGCTCATAAGTTCTCTGGAAACATCACCCATGGTATCAGAACTTACGGTAAGGGATGCTGAACAGTTATCCAATGTTTCAACAATATTTCTAAAGGTTTCTCCCAGAGAAATAAGCGCTTTTGCGATCTGTCCCACTTCGTCTTTTCTTGCTGCATATTTCTCCAGTTTTTCATCCTGCTGAAGATCCAGTTTTTCCAGTTTGTCAATCGCTTTTGTTACTCTGGTAAGCGGATTGATTTTGATTCCGATAAAAATGTATGATATTGCTGCAATCAATATAATGGTAATCAGACAAACGATTCCCAGAATAATCTGACTGCTCTTAACCAATCCGAATATCTCTGTTTCTGTATCACGGATTACAAGAAGCCATCCTCTGTTACCTAACATTTTATAAACCGAGAAATAGGACTGTCCATCTTCCTGATACTCAACTGTATTCTTTTCTACTCCGGATTTTGCTTCTTCCATGATTGCCAGAAGCGGCTCTTTTTCAACCTCTGTATTGATCAACGTTTCATCCTTATCAAAGATATAGACACCTTTGTTCAGATTGATCAGAGAATATTCTGCATTTTCCAGACCTGCGATTTTCGCTGCATCCAGAATGTCTTTCATACCCTGTGCAAGTGTGGCACCACCTACAAAACCGATGATTTCTTCTCCATCAAACACTGGCGCGTACATTGCTATAACCTGATTACCGGAAGCCGGTGAAACCAGAATACCGGTATTAAAAACACCATGTCCTGCTGCTGTAATACTATCCTGCAGACTCTTTAAGCTGTCACCTTCACGCATGATCATTCCTACTGCGCCGGCATTGGAATGTGTCAACACTTCAGATTCCCAGCTGCAAAGGTAAATGCCTTCCCAGTTTCCAAGGGCTTCATGGTATTTTTCTGTATACGCCTGCGCAACAGCTTTTTTCGTTTCATTGGTAGGATCTTTCAAAAAATCTTTGATTTCCCCACTTTGTGAAAACGCATACAGACTTGTTTCCGCACTACTGATGTACTCGTCAATGATCTGTGTCTTGGAATCCAACGAGGTAATAATGTTGTTTTCTGCTGTTGACCGCATAGCTGCTGTCATATTGCTGTTGGAAATAACAAACAATATCAGCACACATACAATCGTTACCGTGGTGATGATCATTGCAATACTGGTGCTCATTTTTTTAAATGCTTTCATCTTACGTACCCCCCATATTCAATTTTTATTGATTTATATTATTGTAAAATTACAGCCTCTTTAATAATGCCTCTCTCTGCTCTTCATATCCCGGTTTTCCAAGAAGTGCAAACATATTTTTCTTATAGCTTTCTACACCCGGCTGGTTAAACGGATTCACACCCAGCATATATCCGGATACACCACATGCAAATTCAAAGAAATAGAAAAGCTGTCCCAGATAAAATTCGGTTGCTTCCGGAATGTGAATCATCAGGTTTGGAACCTGTCCGTCTGTATGAGCTAAAACGGTACCATTCATAGCGGATTTATTAACAAAATCGACTGTCTGGCCTGCCAGATAATTCAGACCATCCAGATCTACCGGTTCTTCACCGATCATCAGTGTTTCCCGGCTCTTTTCCAGATCCAGAACCGTTTCAAACATGATTCTTGCGCCATCCTGAATAAACTGTCCCATGGAATGAAGATCTGTTGTCAGATCCACACTTGCCGGGAAAATTCCTCTCTGGTCTTTTCCTTCGGATTCACCATACAGCTGCTTCCACCATTCGGAAACATAATGAATGCTCGGTTCATAGTTTGCAAGAATTTCAACTTCTTTGCCTTTTCTTAAAAGGATATTACGAACTGCTGCATATTGTAATGCATCATTTTCTTCAAAAGGAAGCTTCAATGCTGCTTCACGTCCGCTTGCTGCACCTTCCATCAGTTTATCGATATCTGCACCGGAAACAGCGATCGGTAAAAGACCTACTGCTGTCAGTACGGAGAAACGTCCTCCTACGTCATCCGGAACAACAAAGGTTTCATATCCTTCTTCTGTAGCCAGCTTCTTCAAAGATCCTCTTGCTTTATCTGTTGTCGCATAGATTCTCTTTGCAGCCTCTTCTTTACCATATTTCTTTTCACAGATCTCTTTGAAAATACGGAAAGCAATAGCCGGTTCTGTAGTCGTACCGGATTTGGAAATCATATTGATGGAGAAATCTCTGTTCCCTACAACATCCATTAAATCTTTCAGGTATGTGGAGCTGATAGAATTTCCACAGAAATAAATTTCCGGAGTCTTTCTAACAGACTTATCAACAACGTTATAAAAACTATGACGTAAAAATTCAATGGCAGCACGTGCCCCCAGATAAGAACCACCGATACCAACTACCAGAAGCACATCGGAATCGCTCTGGATTTTTGCTGCTGCTTTTTTAATTCTGGCAAACTCCTCTTTGTCATAATCAACCGGAAGGTCAATCCATCCTAAGAAGTCATTTCCTGCACCGGTTTTGCTCACTAAAAGATTTGCTGCATCCACCGTCTGCTTTTTTATATTCTCGATTTCATGGTCTGCAATAAAAGAAGCAGCTTTTGAATAATCAAACGAAACTTTGCTCATTTTTATCTCCTTGTTTTTATATATTTTTACTGGCATCATGATGATGTTAGTTATTTTCAGTTTACCAAGATTCCAATTCTCTTTCAATACTTTGTCACGAAATAAACTCCTGTAAAAGGCTTTCCAGCTCCGCTTCTTCCTCTGCGGTCAGTTTATCCCAGGCAGGTGTGTTTCTTCCTCGCTCTTTCCTCTTCCAGAAAAAAGGTTTTTCTTCTTTTTCCGCCTTTTGCAGATTTTCTGCTTCCAGTTTATCCAGTCTGTCCTGTTCTTTTCTGGTCTGTGGTATACGGATGCTCATGACATTTTCTAAATAATCAATCAGGTTTGTTTTTAAAATCATTCGTTTTCCTTTTATGTCTATAATTGCCGCAACCGCAAAAAAGATATATAACATAAAAAAAGAACCAACGTAATAAGGTACAATTTTATCCAGTGTCTCGTTGGCTGCAATCGCCCTGCATGCACCTGTGCCAGCTGTAAAAATAGCAAGCAGCAGAAGCTGGCCGCTCAAATGGTACAGACCTTTTAAGGAAAATCCACCAATTCTGATGCTATGCATGAATTTTTCTACAAAAACAGGGATATTGGATACTCCTTCATGCAGTTCATAATAATTTGTAAATTTTAATTTGCAGATTTTCAGCATTTTATTTTCTGTAGATGACATATTATGTGTCTCTTTTATCATATTTTGGTAAAGAAAACCCGTTGCAGCCTGGGATAAGAGACTCAAAATGAATAATACTATGATTAGTCCTGATAAAATATAATGCTCCTGTATAATTGTGCTCATATACCTTTTCCCCCTTTTTCTTAGATTATAGAAATCGCTTGTTTTATCCTCAATGAAAAGGCATCGCACGTTTTTGCAAAATGTGGCAGGTTTTTTTTCCTTCCTCTGGAAAGGTATATTTTTTTCTGCTATAATTTGTTGTTAGCAATGAATTTTGTAAATCAAATTTTCCAAACAGGAGGCTTTGTTATGCATTATAAAACAAGTGGTGTTTGCTCATCCGGAATCGATTTTGAAATTGAAAACGGAATCATAAAAGAGGTAAAATTTATCGGAGGATGCAGTGGCAATACACAGGGTATTTCTGCACTGGTTGCCGGCATGCCGGTGGAAGAAGCAATCAGCCGATTAAGCGGTATCCGATGCGGATTCAAACCTACATCCTGTCCGGATCAATTAGCAAAAGCTCTTCGTGCTGCAACACAAGCATAGTAAACCGGAGGTTTTTCTTATGTCTAAGAAAATAGTTTTAACCGGCGGCGGAACTGCCGGTCATGTCACTCCTAACATCGCACTTATCCCACATTTAAAAAATGCGGGATTTGAAATTTCCTATATTGGTTCTTACGATGGTATCGAGAAAAAGTTGATAGCTGATTTTCCGGATGTTCCCTATATGGGAATTGCTACCGGAAAATTCCGCAGATATTTTGATGTGAAAAACTTCACGGATCCATTCCGTGTTATAAAAGGCTATACAGAGGCCAAACGATTCCTGAAAAAAATTTCTCCGGATATCGTTTTCTCAAAAGGAGGCTTTGTCAGTGTTCCTGTGGTTCGTGCTGCAGCGTCTCTGAATATCCCCTGTATCATTCATGAATCTGATATGACTCCGGGGCTTGCAAATAAACTGTGCATCCCGGTAGCTGCAAAGGTTTGTTGTAATTTCCCGGAAACTTTCCAGATGCTTCCAAAAGAAAAAGCAGTTTTGACAGGTACGCCTATCCGGGAAGAACTTGCAAGCGGAAATAAGCAGGCCGGTCTCAGCCTTTGCAAATTCACAGATTCTAAACCGGTCATTATGGTCATCGGCGGAAGTCTTGGTGCAACACATGTAAACCAGCTGGTTCGTGAAGCACTTCCGGATCTGTTAAATGATTTTCAGGTTGTTCATATTTGCGGAAAAGATAAAATGGACAATTTGCTTTTAAATACTCCGGGTTATAAACAATTTGAGTATCTGAAAAACGAATTGAAAGATGTGTTTGCAATGGCCGACATTGTCATATCCCGTGCCGGTGCAAATGCAATCTGCGAAATCCTTGCCCTGAAGAAGCCTAATATTTTGATCCCACTCCCGGCAAATCAAAGCCGCGGCGATCAGCTTTTAAATGCAGGCTCTTTTGAGTCCCAGGGATATAGTATTGTTTTAAATGAGGATGATTTAACCCCTTCTCTTTTAACGGAAAAAGTTCACGAACTCTATTTTACCCGTCAAAGCTATATCGATTCCATGAGCAGCTCCCCACAGGGAAATGCCATCGAAACGATTATGAATCTTATCGAGAATACATTATAGCATTAAAAAGGTCTGGCATTTCTGCCAGACCTTTTTAGCTAAATAACCTGAATACTTGTTATATTATAATTTCTTATGCATCTTTTCTTTTGGAAGCCAGAGCTGCTGCTGCACCAATTGCAGAGCTTCCCATTACCAGCATCCAAAGGATCGCTTTTGCAGAATCACTTGTCTTTGGTGCTCTTGTTGCGCCAAGTACGTCACCTTCTTCTGCTACCATTGCGATATCTTCACGTTTTGCACCAAGTACATCACCAGCTGTGCCAGCTGTTCTTCCGGCACCACCAGGATTTCCGCCACCTGGGTTTCCGCCACCTGGGTTTCCGCCGCCTTCAGGAGTAGTATCAGGTGTTGTTGGTACTATTTCAGGCTTTGTATAGTCCCACATAACACCATCAATGTGATATCCATCACCTTCCTGCTTAAATGTATATCCAATGAAATATCTGCCTGTTTCTAATTCACTCTTTAAAGAAAAACTATCCCCCGTCAAATTACCATTTTCATCTACAGCCCAATAAATAACATCCATATTATCGCCTGTGGAAGTACCTTTTCCATAATTAATATTTGTTGCTTTATATTTTTCATACATCGCTTCCACATAATCTTTGTAAATTGCATATGGAACCTCTACAGAAGTTTTATCAACTGTTACAGAGATAAAATCAGTCTGTTTTCTTGATCTGACATCTTCATTTGTAAGGTCATATTCTTTGAGGTTTTCTGTTAATGCAACTTTTTTTCCACTCGCATCTTTTTCCGCCTGAGCATATACTCTTGTTTCATGTTTTGTAACAAGTGCTTCTGCCCAATTTGCATAGTTCTCTGCTGCTGCTTTTGCTGCACCGGCTTCTTTCAACTGTGTTTCTGCTGCATATACTGCTCTTTCCGCTGTTTTAATCTTATTCTTTAATTCTGTCAATGTAACAGTATCAAAAACATAACCTTCTACTTTTGCTTTTAAATTTGCCAAATCCCTTGCAGCCTTTTCATAATTGGATTTTGCAGTTTTTACATCTATTCCTGCTACTTCAGTTTTTGCCTCCTCCAGGCTGACTGTAAGGGCATTTGTTGGTCTGTCTGCCTCGTCTATCTTGGCTGCTTCTTCTTCTTTTTTCGCCTTATTGATTGCATTTTGCGCATCATTAGCCGCCTTCTTTGCATCAGTTACAGCCTGTTTTGCATCCGCAACGGCGCTCTCTGCCTCAAACACCTCTGTTTCTGCTGTCTGAATTGCAGTTGTGATGCTATCCATTGTGTCTTTCTGATCTTCCGTCAAATTATTTCTAATTTCTGATGCAATATAATCTTTCTGTGTGCCCATATATGTAATCTGATTATCTGAAGATGCTGTCAGATTATATGTTTCAATCGCTGCTTTAGCTTCCTCTTCCGTATAGGCTATCCCGGCATCACCATACTTTGGCAAACCATAAGCCATGGCATATAAATTATATTGTTCAATAGCAGAATTTTTCTGTGCTACAACTTCATTTTTTGCATCAACAGCAGCATTGTAAGCATCTTCTGCCTTCTGTGCTGCTTCTTTTACTTCTTCCACTTTCGCTTCCACTTCTGGAGTTACTTTATCTGTTGTAATATTAAGAGCTTCTTCCAACTTAGCTTTTGCGTCGTCAGCAGCAGCTTTTACTTCGTCTACCTGTTCGCTAACATAGTCATTAAAAACAACATCCGTTTTACTTTCATCAGCATTTTCAATGCTTACCAAGACAACATCTTTTGTACTTCCATCACTATTCTCAACAGTTGCAATATTTAAATCATCAATTGCATTAATATCTTCCTGGTCAGCCTGAACCTGTTTAGAATAATCCTGTAAATCTTTTTTTGTGTCATCATTAAAATTATATTTCGTTGAAACGTCTTTCTTTTGTACACCATTTAAGGCTTCATTTACTGCAGTTGCTGCCGCACCTACCGCAGTTGTTGCATCTGCTATCGCACCTTCTGCTTCTATCACTTCAGCTTTTGCTGTATCTACTGCATTATCTGCTGCTTCCACTGCAGTTGTTGCTGCTTCTTCTGCACTTGGAGGTGTTGATTCATTTGCTGGTGCTGGCTCACTTGATGTCCCTTCTTCTCCAGATTCATTTGCATAAACCGTCATCACACCAAAGTTTCCGCCGATAGAGCTCAGTGCGATAATTATTGTCATTGCCCATGTAATAGTTCTTCTGATTATTTTATGATTTGTTTTGTCCTTTCTCATTTTTCTTCCCCACTCCAAGTTCCAATTCCTTGGTTTCTATTCTCAAAGTCTATTGTTACAAAAGATTCTTAATGTCAAATAACTTTTTTGTTCCTTTATATAAGTAAAGACGATAGTTTTTATGGAAACGGTTCAGAAAAAATGATAAAATTGCTAATTTTTTTTGATTTTTCTTAAAAATTTCGGCAAAGTGTAAAAAATTATATAAAAATATGCCCCAGATGCTCTTTTTCATACATCTGGGGCAGTTCTTAATGTTTCTTATTTCTCAAAAAGGCTTTTGATAAATGCCAAAATCGGGGATTCCTCCTCTTCACGGGATACCAGTTCCGGCTTCATACCTTCTTCCGATACAGAAACCATCCAAATCTCAGAAACATCATCTAAGGATTTTATCTCATCAGGTTCCTCTTCCTGATCGTTTGCAGAGACAGTTACTTCAACCGATGTTTTTTCACTCTCGGATAAAGTTTTATCTGTTACATCTTTTTCCTTGTTATCAGCAGAAGTCCCTTTGTTTGCTTCAGAACTCTTGCTCGTATCAGAGTTCTTCAAGTCTGCTTCTGTCTTTTGTGTATCTGTTGTGGAAGTTGCTTTATTCGCATCTGCAGAAGATTTTCCTACTTCTGACTTTGCTTCTTCTGTTTCCGGTTTTGTTTCTTTGTTACTTGTTTTGGAATCTGTAGTGGTTTCTTCTGCGGCATTCTTGACAGCTGTTTCACTATCAGCTGATTCTAAATCAGAATCTGTTTCCTCTTCCTGTGTATCTTTCTTATCATTATATAAGAAAACAAGGATTTCCTTTTCGCCATCTTCATTGGCATCTGCATAAGAAAGCTCCGGAATTTTTCCACGGCTGTCTAAATATGTCCAGTCAAAGCAGGTGAAACGATCTTTGATTCGAAGTGCCACACCTCGCACTGCACCGTTTTCATGATATCCATATAAACGGATTTCTTCCTTTGGAAGCTCCGCCAAAAGGATGGTATCTAAACTCTTATCATCTTCTGCTTCTTTGGAAATATCTTCGCTCTCCTTGGAAGCATCTGCTGTTAGTTCTTTCTTTGTATCCTGCCCTGTTTCTTCCGTCATTTTATCATTTCCGGAAACTGCATCTTTAGCTACTGTTTCTTTTTTCTCTGCAGTAGTTTCTTTTGTTGCAGTTTCTTTTGTAGTTGTTTCCTTTGTTGACGTCTCTTTTACAGAGGCCTCTTTTTCTATATCTGCTTTCTGTTCCGAAGCTTCCTGTTTAGTGACTTCGGTCTCTACCTCTTCTTCCTCTCCTACCGGCACTTCATAAAGCTCTGTTACCATATCCAGCTTTTCAATCGTTAACTCGGATGCCCACTTTTCATATCCTGCCAATAAAACTTCTTCATCCGTCTCCGGTACATCTGTGGTTTCTGCCGGCGTTTCCTGCTGTACCGCTTCTTCCGGAATAGCCTCTTCTACAACCACTTCTGCTACCGGTTCCGGATTATTCTGAGCCTGAGCTGCCAGCTCTTTCTGCAGTTCTTCATCTGCCGCCTTTTCTGCTGTGTATTTTCTTACGGTAAGAACTTTAGCAACAGATTTCACCACCGGCATTTTGCTGACTTTCTTGGAAAATGCATAAGAGCTGTTTACACCGATGGTCAGAGTAAGGAACAAAAGAGCTGCAACGGATGCCACGCTTCGCATAATATAACTGCGTCGTTTTGCCTGGCGACGTTTTTTATCCTGCATGATTGTCTTTTTTACAAGATACTGTAGTTCGTCCGGTATTTCGATCTGCTCGTATTCTTCCCGTTCTTTTTCAAACGGATTCTCTTTACGACTCATATTGCCCCTCCTCTCTTGTTTCTTTTCTCGTTCTTTGTTTACTAGATGCAGAAATTCCTGTTTTGGTTTTTCTCTTTTTTAAATTTTCCAGCTTTTCTTCTGCCTTTTTGTTTCTGGTCACCAGTTCTTCATCTTCCGCTTCCAAAAACCTTCCCAGCTTTTTACAGGCTGCATACAATCTGGATTTTACCGTATTCAGATTCGTTCCGGTTATTTCAGCGATTTCTTTTAACGTCTTGTCCTCAAAAAAATGAAGCTGAATAATAATCTGCATATCTGTAGGCAGTTCCTCTATTTTGGAAACTACTTCTATCTTAGGTTCGTATGCCGGTTCTTCATAAGAGCCCTCCAGCAGGTCGCTTTCGCTCTCATCCCAGGCTATGTACTTTTTTTCTTTTCTTAAATACATCAAACTTTCGTTGATCACGATCCGATAAAACCAACTTGCCATTGCTTCTTCGCTCTGAAGCTTGTCATAATGTTCCAGAGCTTTACAAATTGCATTCTGCACCACGTCCAAAGCTGCTTCTCTGTTTTTCACATAGCTGTAGGCAGCCCGGTAAAACTGATTTTGGTTTGTTACAATATGGTCTACCAGACTGTCATATATGCTTTTCTTCCCCATAACAGCCTTCCTCTCTTTTCCTAAAGATTCCCTTTCCTTTTACAAAGTTTTATTTTGAACAAAATTATCCCAATCTTCCCTTGATCCGTTAAACACATTTAAATCAATATATTTCTGCGTACCATGATATCCTTCCAGCTCTCCTTCACTGCTGTACTGCCAGAACAGCCATTTGCCAGGCATACTGATATTAGGAGAAAAATAGACATTTCGAATCCACAACGGAT
>JBJENT010000211.1:0-8467 GCA_051880335.1 Lachnospiraceae bacterium | reverse complement strand
ATTCCAGAAGACAAAAGATTATTGCAGAAATGAGAGACAATCCAAACATTACAACAGCGGAACTTCATAATATATTAGGTGTGAGTGAAACAGCAGTAGAAAAGAATATATTATTTTTGAAAGAACATGGTTATATAGAGAGGGTTGGTTCAAAAAAAGCAGGATATTGGAAAGTATTGTAAGTGCGGTGGAACTATAAAACAAAGATAAGGTGTAATTGGATAACGCGAGGATGATTAGATATGCAGGATAAAGAGATAAAGGACATAGTTGATAGCCAAGGAAATGTTATTAATTGTACAAGTGATAATGGGAACAAACAATTTTTAAAAGATAACGTATGGAATATTTTGAGTATTGGCTTGTCCGCGTTGATTACTATTGTAGGAATGATGAATTTGGTGATTTCAAAAAGCTTTTCTATTTCATGTTCGAATTTCTATGGAATAGATGGAAAATATTTTAATGGAACAGAAATGTTTGAGAATAAATTGATTTTTGTTTTTCTTGCATCGGTTTTGTTTGTTTATCCATTCATATTTTCATACATGAATGAAAAAATAAATAGCAAACTATATGTGGTATTAACATTTATTATGACAATATACATTCTATTTACCCAAAATGTATTATATACGATTAGCCTAATAGAAATCATTTCTTGGGAACGGTTGAGACGAATTATAGAAAAGTATGATAACGTAGTAATCATAGTGTTTTTGCTTGCTGACATATCGATAGCATATTTTATTATAATTAGGAATTTTTTTTCGAAAAATAAGAAATACAATTTGCTTGAAAAGATAATATTCGCAATAGCATTGATACTATATGCTATTAATGTTGGTACAGGGTTTGCAATTAGAATGGACTATGACATTAGTGACAAGAAAGCATATGAGGTTATTGAACAGAATAGAGCTATAGTAACGAATTATGATAATAAATTTGTAGTTATGGATTGTGAAATACAAGGCGAAACTATTATTTTAAAAAGGGGTACATATAGTTTGGAGGAGATGACAGGGGTTTCGATTACATATCATAAATATGAGAAAGTAATTTGTGAGTAAGTAATTTGTGAGTTAGTAAAATAGCCAGTCCCGACAACATTGTATGATAGGACTGGTATATATGTTAATAAAATTCATTCATCATATCTATATATCTTGCAATTTGTTAACAAGATTTATCTGTGACTTCCTGTAAGCCACATAATCTTTATAGATGATGAAAGCGATACAATGTGTTATAATCAAAAAAGTATTATTATATAACATTATAATTCAGAAATTATTAAAAGACAGACTTACGCAAGGATGGGAATTATGAAAATAGCAGTAGCCGGAACAGGGTATGTAGGATTATCCAATGCAGTTTTAATTGCTCAGAATAATGAAGTGATTGCAGTTGATATTATACCTGAAAAAGTAGATATGATTAACCAGCACAAATCACCGATTATCGATGCAGAAATTGAAGAGTATTTGGCAAACAGAGAACTGAATCTGGTTGCAACAACAGATTATTCTGAGGCATATACAAATGCTGATTTTGTCATTATTTCCACACCGACAAACTATGACCCTAAGAAAAATTACTTTGATACATCTTCTGTGGAAAGTGTAATAGAAACCGTTTTGAAAATAAACCCGGATGCGGTTATGGTTATTAAATCTACCGTTCCGGTTGGATATACAAAACGCATCAGGGAAAAATATAAAACAACCAATATTATGTTTTCACCGGAATTTTTGCGGGAAGGACGTGCTCTTTACGATAATCTGTATCCATCACGAATTATAGTTGGAACAGATCTTCAGGATGATTTTCTGACAAAAAAAGCCCAGCAGTTTGCAGCTCTTTTGCAGGAAGGAGCTATTAAAAAAGATATAGATATATTATTTACAGATTTCACAGAAGCGGAAGCAGTAAAATTATTTGCTAATACCTTCCTTGCTCTTCGTGTAGCGTTTTTTAACGAACTGGATACTTATGCGGAAGTACGTAGATTGAATACAAAACAGATTATTGAAGGTGTGTGTCTGGATCCACGTATTGGAAATTATTATAATAATCCATCTTTTGGCTATGGCGGATATTGTCTTCCAAAAGATACCAAGCAGCTTCTTGCAAATTTTGAGAATGTTCCCAATAATATCATCAGTGCGATCGTAGATGCGAACAGAACGAGGAAAGACTTTATTGCCGAGCAAATCTTAGAAAAAAACCCTAAAGTAGTGGGTATTTACAGACTTACTATGAAAGCAAATTCTGATAACTTCAGACAGAGTTCCATACAGGGAATTATGAAACGAATTAAAGCAAAAGGTATTGAAGTAGTGGTTTATGAGCCTACGATGAAGGAAGATAACTTTTTTAACAGTAAAGTAATTAGAAATCTGGATGAATTTAAGAAGATGAGTGATGTCATTGTTTCCAATCGATATGAGAGCGCTCTGGAAGATGTAAAAGATAAGCTGTATACAAGGGATTTATTCTGTCGTGATTAAGATGCAAAAACACAGTAAAAGAACAATACAAAAATTGATTTTTTTTGTCCATAAAATAGATGAAATGCCCCTGGCTTATCTGGTATTTCCTTTACTTGTAGTTGCTTTGTATTACTACATCCGTCTGGGAAAAAACTGTGTCTTTGAAATCAACGACCAGCTAGATGAGACTCTTTTTACCTATGTCCTGAATGCAAAATACATGCTCCAAAATGTCCGGGAATACCCGGAGCTGTTGGGTGGGGTTCCTGCTGGGGGGATGACGGTATCCTCCTGGATTTTTGTGCCCCTTTATCGGATATTACCGGTATTTCAGGCATTTATGGTACAGTTTGCCATTGTGATGGCGACTGCCTATCTGGGAATGTATCTGTGCGTCAAAGAACTGACAGACAGCAGTATTCTGGGAGCGATTTGCGGAACCATGTTTATGTTTCTGCCATATCAGCCGGTATACGGATTGTCAATTGTGGGTGGCCCTTTAATCTTTTTTGCCTTTTTGTGCATCTATAAAGAGAAGCACTTGATTTTAAGCCATATTTTAATCTGGTATTTTGCACTGGGGGCAAACTTGGTTTTGTTGGGATATGTGGCACTGGGATTGGTAGCCTGCGTGGATATTTGGATCGCCTTTACAAAAGAGAAAATCAAAATAAGAAACAAACGCTTCTACCTTTCTACCTTGGAACTGCTTGTTGCCTACGTCCTTGTCAATCTTTCTCTTTTCCGTGAACTGATTCTGGGAAATGGTGGATATGTGAGTCACAGAGAAGAAATGATAGTAGCCGGTGGAGATTTCTGGAACAGCGCAAAAGAGGTGTTTCTTCATAGTGCGCAGCATGCACCATCCCTTCATGAAAAACTGATTTTGCCGATTCTTCTAGTCATACTAATATATGGTCTGCTATGGAAACGTTTAGATAGAGCTTGTAGAAATATATATATCTGGCTGGTTACCATTTTTGTGGTAAATCTGTTAGTAGCACTTTTCTACGGATTTTGCCAGTCTTCTATTGTAGTAGATTTTCGAAACAGTGTAACCGGATTTTTACACTATTTTTCGGCTTATCGTGTGTACTGGATCTATCCTACCAGCTGGTATGTGTCCTTGGGACTGGCAGCAGCACTGGTATGGAAAGACCATGGGAAATGCCCAGATATTTTGGCTGGAATTCTGATTTTGGTACTGATGGTTCCCATTGCATGGAATATCCGGCAAAACAGCAACTGGATTTTGAATAAAAGCCAGTATAAGAATAATTGCAACGTAGGTCTGATGAGTTGGAAGGATTATTTTGCAGAAGATCTAATGGCAGAAATCCGGGATGCCATTCAGGAAGAGACCGGAATGGAGCAGTCGGAGTACCGGATTGCCAGTTTGGGTATGTGCCCGGCAGTGCCTTTGGAAGCAGGATTTTACTGTATTGATGGATATTCCAACAATTATAGTTTAGAATATAAACATCAGTTTCGTGAGATTATTGCAAAGGAACTGGACAAGTGTCCCGATATGAGAGTCTATTTTGATGATTGGGGCAGCAGGTGCTATCTGTTCACCCAGGAGTCACAGAACTACTATTATCTGAAAAAGGACGCAGATTTTCAGTATCAGAATCTGGAACTGGATACCGGAAAAATGAAACAGCTGGGATGCGACTATCTGTTTTCAGCGGCAGAAATTGTACCGGAAAATGCAGAAAGACTGGGGATTAGTCTGCAGGGTGTGTATGACACAGAAGACAGTTATTATCGGATTTGGGTGTACAAAATAAAATAAGATGATAGATACCAAACATAAATATAGATTATTTTTATATTTTATATATGAATTGAATTAAGGTTTGGTCTCATAATCAGGAGTAATCTATGAGCTTAAAGAGAAAAACAAAACATATTTTGTTATATAGAAGAATGTTTCTTATCACATATGATGTTTTAGCGGTACTGGTAGCCAGTATCATTGCGTTAGCACTTCGTTTTGATTTTGTGCTTGAAAGTATTACACCACATTTTTTGGATTCTATATGGAAATATGCACCATTTAACGTGGCTACTATGATCCTCATCTTCTGGTCACTGCGCCTATATCATAGTTTATGGGAATATGCCAGTGTGACTGAGATGCAGAATGCAGTAGCCGGTAGCTTTCTGGTATCCGCATGCCAGTTTCTGGGTATGCAGATTTTGGGATTGAAAGTACCTAGAAGTTATTATTTTATCTTCTTCATGTTTTTTGCTATGTTTACGCTGGTGAGCAGATTTGGTTATCGGTTTTTACGAACTGCAAAGAAAAAACGTTTAAATCAGAAGCTTGGTCAAAATGTAATGATCGTTGGTGCCGGAGAATCTGGGAATATGTTGCTGAAAGAAATCAATTCCAGCAACTATCTCCGTATGACTGTAAAATGTCTGATTGATGATGACAAAGAAAAACAGGGCAGGTTTATCCACGGAGTACGTGTGGAAGGAACCAGAGATGATATCATAGATTTAGCAGAAAAATATGATGTCGATGTGATTATCATATCCATTCCATCTGCTTCCAAACTTGCCATCAGGGATATCGTCAATATCTGTAGTAAAACAGGGTGTAAACTGCAGACCCTACCCGGCATGTACCAATTGGTGAATGAAGATATCAGCATCAACAATCTGCGTGATGTGGATGTGGAGGATCTGCTGGGGCGTGATCCTGTGCGGGTAGACACAGACTCTATCATAGGCTATGTCAAAGACCAGGTAGTTCTGGTCACTGGCGGTGGTGGCTCCATCGGAAGTGAGCTTTGCAGACAGATTGCATCCCATAAGCCGGCAAAACTGATCATTGTAGATATATATGAGAATAATGCTTACGAAATTCAGCAGGAATTAAAGCATAATTATCCGAATCTGGATCTGGTAGTTCTCATTGCATCGGTGCGGAATACCAATCGAATGAATGATATTTTCCAGACCTACAAGCCGGATATTGTATATCATGCTGCAGCGCATAAGCATGTACCTCTTATGGAAGACAGCCCTAATGAGGCAATCAAAAATAATGTATTTGGAACTCTGAAAACAGCGAAAGCAGCAGGGGAAAACGGAACAAAACGTTTTGTCATGATTTCCACAGATAAAGCAGTAAATCCAACCAATATCATGGGGGCTTCCAAACGAATCTGTGAAATGATCATTCAGACCTTAAACAAACGATATGATACGGAATTTGTGGCAGTACGATTTGGAAATGTGCTGGGAAGTAACGGTTCAGTTATTCCGCTGTTTAAAAAACAGATTGAACAGGGTGGTCCGGTTACAGTAACTCACCCGGATATCATCCGCTATTTTATGACCATTCCGGAGGCTGTGTCTTTGGTGCTCCAAGCAGGTGCCTATGCCAAAGGTGGAGAAATATTTGTACTGGATATGGGAGAACCGGTCAGAATCTATGATCTGGCTGAGAATTTGATCCGGCTTTCCGGGTATACTCCAAATGAAGACATTATGATTACCTTTACCGGTCTTCGGCCCGGTGAAAAGTTGTATGAAGAGATGTTGATGGACGAAGAAGGGCTGCAGGATACGGATAACCATATGATTCATATTGGTAAGCCTATCGAAATCGATGAAGAACAGTTTGTGGCTGACCTTACTGCTCTTGGAGAGGCGGCCAACGCAGAAGGTGACAGTATACGGAAGCTGGTACAGAAAATTGTACCAACTTATGTATATCAAAAAAGTGAAGCAAGGGATGCATAAAGAATAGCATATTCGAATAGAACCGTAGAATCATTACAAGTGGCTATATGGCGAGAGGGGGAAGAAAATGTATCAGAATTTCATTAAGAGAATAATAGGATTTTTGATGGCACTGATTCTGGTGATTTTGCTGTCTCCGATTTTACTGATTATTGCTGTTGCAATCAAGTGTGAGAGTAAAGGCCCTGTTTTCTTTAAACAGAAACGAGTAGGTAAACATAAGAAACTATTTGAAATATATAAATTCCGCTCCATGAGGACAGATACTCCCATGGATCGGCCAACTCATTTGCTTCAGAATCCGGAAAGCTATATTACCAAGGTGGGAGGATTCCTTAGAAAGACAAGCCTGGACGAGCTCCCACAGCTCTTTAATATAATAAAAGGCGAGATGGCCTGGGTAGGACCAAGACCTGCTCTTTGGAATCAGTATGATTTGATAGAAGAACGGGATAAATATGGGGCTAATGATGTGATGCCGGGGCTGACCGGATGGGCACAAATCAACGGAAGAGATGAACTGGAAATTCCTGTGAAGGCAAAGTTTGATGGGGAATATGTGGAGAAATGCAGCTTTTTATTTGATCTGAAATGCTTCCTTGGAACGTTCATCAGTGTTGCAAAGCAGGATGGTGTGGTAGAAGGCGGAACCGGAAGGAAAAAGGATGACTGTAAATAAAATTAAGAACATTGTGATATCAAAAAGAACGTTATATACCCTGTGTTTTTTTCTTCTTATGGTCATAGACTGGACCAGAGGAAGTCAGGTGGGAAGTACCTGGGCATGGACTGTCAATATGACAGGTGTCATCATGGCGGTAATTCTGTTTAGTGCCTATGATTTCAAGACCTTTTTAAAGCCGGTCTATCTGGTATATTCTGCTGTTTGCGTTATTGCTTTACCGCTGGCTTATTGGTGGTGGAATCTTCATCAGGCAGCGATATACAGGGATAAACTCCTGACAGCAGTGATAAATGTGTGGCTTTTAGGGGCTCTTTTGATCAGGCTGTTACTGGATGGTTTGGTATATAAAACAAAGAAATTGCATTTTAGCAAATTAGAAATAATAGTGGTTACACTTCTGTTGTGGATGTTCTTCTCAGTAAATGAAGATATATGGCCAATGTGGTTTTTGGTTATGTTTGAATTATTTTATCATACTGATTATACAGAAAAAGACATGATAGAAATGAAGCATGGATTATTAAATGGGATTATTCTTGGATTTTTCATTTTACAAGGAGCAGCATTTGTTTTTAGACCATTCGATGATGAATATGCTCGTTATTGTGGGATATATGCGAATTATAACATTAATGCACTTTTTTACTGTGTTGTTCTGGTTGCCTTTTTATTAAAACTATTTTTCTCTAGAAAATATAGAGAATCAAAGTTGTTGATAATTATGTATACACTTTTTTCTGGGGCTATGTTAGGCTTTTTGGTATTAACAATAACAAGGACAGCGTGGTTGTCAATGCTAATAGTAATGGGATACTATGCTTTATACTCAGAGCTAATTCTTCTGCATCGAAAAGCAATAAATTTGATTGCATCTATTGTTATAATAGGTGTTATTTTTGCTATCAGTATACCTATAGAATATATAGCGGTTAGGTATATTCCACCTATGTTTCATCATCCAATTTGGTATGAGGGGGAATATACTGAGGAAAAAGTACACTCATGGGATCCTTGGGATTCTGAAAAATATGTCACATATGAAGAGTTTATAAACGCAGTATGGACTAGAGTAGAACCTTATATAGATATAGTATTGGGAAAACTAACTGTGCAGGCAAAAGAAAGTGAAGGGGCAATTTCTGGGAATGAATATTCCACAACTGACAGAGCATTTTCTTCAGCAAGAGGTAGATTATACATTTGGAAATATTATATTAAGAATGGTAATGTACGGGGACATTTATCGTCTGAAGGACACATTATCGAAGATTTACAAATATATGTTTGGCATACACAGAATATGTTTATCCAGTTTTGGTATTATTATGGAATTCCGTCAGCAGTATTATTAACTGAAAACATTCCGGAATATGTTGATAACGATGATAATGAAATAAGAATTGCGTTTGATGGCGATGCGGTGCTTTTTTCAGAAGATTCTGAGTTGATATATAAAAAAGATGGTTTAGATAAATTTAAAGAAAACGAAAGGGTTAACGCTGATAATCCGTTGCAAGAAGATCCTTTT
>JBJENT010000210.1:0-8528 GCA_051880335.1 Lachnospiraceae bacterium | reverse complement strand
GTATTTCCGCTGTCAGAGGTGGAACCATTGTAGGAGACCATGATGTGATCTTCGCAGGCTCCGATGAAGTGATCACCTTCTCTCATCGGGCATATTCCAAAGCAGTATTCGGAAAAGGTGCAATTCAGGCAGCAAAATATCTGGCTGGAAAACCGGCAGGGCTTTATGATATGTCGGATGTGATTGGATAAAGAAAGGAAATCATATGAATGAAATAGAACTGAATTTTCTCAGAAGTTTATCGGCCCAGTATCCGACCATTGCTTCTGCTTCCACGGAAATCATAAACTTACAGTCAATCCTGAATCTGCCGAAAGGAACCGAACATTTCATGACAGATATTCATGGAGAGTCGGAACAGTTTAATCATATTTTGAAAAACGGTTCCGGTTCTGTCAGACGTAAGATCAATGAAGAATTTGGAAATACCATGAGCGAGAGAGATAAAAAAGCTCTGGCAACCCTGATCTATTATCCAAAGGAAAAACTGGACATCGTTTTACAGGAAGAAGAGAATATTGAGGACTGGTATAAGATTACCCTGCACAGGCTGGTACAGATTACCAAGCGTGTGGCGTCCAAATATACTCGTTCCAAAGTCAGAAAAGCACTGCCGGAAGACTTTGCTTATATCATTGAGGAGCTGATTACCGAAAAGGCAGAGCTTCTGGATAAAGAAGCCTATTATAATGAAATCATTCATACGATCATTCGTCTGGACCGGGCACCGGAATTTATCATTGCACTGAGTAACCTGATCCAGAGACTGGTTATCGACCATCTCCATATTGTAGGAGATATTTATGACCGTGGACCGGGCCCTCATGTGATTATGGAGACCCTGCGCAATTATCACTCCGTGGATGTGCAGTGGGGAAATCACGATATTGTATGGATGGGAGCAGCCAGCGGACATATGGCATGTATTTGTAACGTGATCCGGATGGCAGCCCGTTATGGCAATCTTTCCACCCTGGAAGAAGGGTATGGTATCAACCTGATTCCTCTTGCAACCTTTGCCCTTACCACCTATGCAGATACCAACTGTGATGTATTTGCAGTGCATTATGATAACGATTACAATACCAAGGATCTGGCACTGGATACCAAAATGCATAAAGCCATTACCATGATACAGTTCAAGCTGGAAGGCCAGATCATAAAAAGACGTCCATGCTTTGAAATGGAAGACCGGCTTTTGCTGGATAAGATTGATTATGAGAAAGGTACCATTCTTCTGGATGGAAAGACTTACAAACTGAAGGATTGGGATTTTCCGACTATCGATCCGGCAGATCCTTACGCCCTTTCCAAAGAGGAAGAAGAGGTGATGAAACGTCTGCAGAAAGCTTTTCTTTCCTGTGAAAAGCTACAGAAGCATGTAAGATTTCTGTTTTCCAAAGGCGGTCTATATAAAGTATACAATTCCAATCTTCTTTATCATGGATGTATGCCGGTGGATGAGAACGGAGATTTCCTGCAGGTAAATCTATTCGGTACCAAATACAGTGGAAAAGCCTTATATGATGTGCTGGAGCATTACGCCAGACGAGGTTATTATTCCAAACACCATCCGGAAGAAAAAGCCAAAGGACAGGATGTGATCTGGTATATCTGGAGCGGACCGAAATCTCCGGTATTTGGAAAAGATAAGATGGCTACCTTTGAACGTTATTTCATCGAAGAAAAGGAAACCCATAAAGAAGTAAAGAATAGTTATTACAAGCTGCTGGACGAAGAAGAGTTTATCAACAAAATTCTGGCAGAATTCGGACTGGACAGCAAAGATGCCCATATTGTAAACGGACATGTTCCGGTGGAAGCGAAAAAGGGTGAATCCCCGGTAAAATGCGGTGGTAAGCTGTTTATCATTGATGGTGGTTTCTCCAAGCGATATCAGGATAAGACAGGAATCGCAGGATATACCCTGGTCAGCAATTCCTATGGTATGCGTCTGGTTGCCCATGAGCCTTTTGAATCTGCTGAAATGGCTATCAAAAAAGAGTCAGATATTTTCTCAGACAGTGTGATCATTGAAACCATGAAACGAAGACAGCGGGTAGCAGATACGGACATCGGTGTAGAAATCAAAGAACGGATCAGAGCTCTGGAAGATCTGCTGCAGGCATACCGGGATGGAAGCCTGATTGAAAAAGGAATTTAAAAAAAGCCGCACACCTGTAAATCCGGTGTGCGGCTTCTTTGTGTGTGTGAAGCATTTGAGGGTTTCCAATTACCTGCTTTTTGTGGTATTGGTGTTGGAACTTGTAGTGTTGTTGGTTGCAGCATTGTTTCCATTGGTGTTTGTGGAAGAATTTGCGTTATTTTCGTTCACATTATCCGTACCACCTACCAGATCAGAAGCTGCATTGGATGCACCGTCAACGATATCTGTTGCAGCATTACCGATACCATCCAAAGTGTCGGAAACAGCATTGCCGGCATTGTCTACGATATTATTGCCATTGTCTGTTCCATTACCGACACCATTATCCATGGTATTATCTGTCATATTGTTATCCGTATTAGAAAGGTTATCCTGGACAACATTATTATCGGTGCCATTTCCATTTGTCTGGCCATCTGTCGTGTTTTCCGTCTGGTTTTGTGTCATATCGCTTTCATTTCCATTCCCGTTACGACAGCCATACAATGCGAATGTAGTCATTAACAGAAGAGTGGAAATAAGAAGCTTTGCTTTCAACTTTTTCATAAAATATGCTCCTTTCAAAAGTTTTAAATGACTTTTATAATACAGTCATCAAAGTTAGTATGGACAATGTTGAAAAATCTATGTACTATGGAAAAAAGTTGTTTTATGGGCTGGAAAAAGTTGTATTATGAGATGAAAAAGTTATTTTATGAGATGGAAAAGTTGGTTTGAGGAATGGTAAAAAATGGAATTTAGACCCTGTATTGATATTCATAACGGAAAAGTAAAACAAATTGTAGGAAGCAGTCTGAAAGACCAGGGAGATGCGGCAAAAGAAAATTTTGTAGCAGATCATGACGGTACCTATTATGCAAAATTGTATGCAGAGCATCATTTAAAAGGAGGTCATATTATTCTGCTTAACGGGCAGGACAGTACTTATTATGAAGCAACCAGGCAGCAGGCTTTAAATGCTTTAAAAGCTTATCCCGGCGGAATGCAGGTGGGTGGTGGAATCACAGCGGAAAATGCAGCACAGTTTATCGCAGCCGGAGCGTCTCATGTGATTGTCACATCTTATGTTTTTCAAAAAGGCGAGATCAGAACCGACCGGCTCAAGCTGTTAGATGAGAGCGTGGGAAAGGAACATGTGGTACTGGATGTGAGCTGTAAAAAGAAAGACGATGCCTACTATATTGTGACAGACAGATGGCAGACCATGACAGATATCGAAGTCTGTCCTGCACTTCTTTCTGATCTGGCAGAATACTGTGATGAATTTCTCATTCATGCAGTGGATGTAGAGGGAAAGAACAGCGGAATCGAAGTAGAACTGATCAAGACACTGGCGGATTTTACAAAAGTACCGATTACCTATGCCGGCGGCGTGCACAGCTTTGAAGATCTGGAAATGTTAAGAAAAATCGGAAAGGGTAAGATTCATGTGACTATCGGTTCGGCACTGGATCTGTTTGGAGGACAGCTTTCTTTTGAAAAAGTAAAGGAATTCTGTGAGGAATAGAAGATGGATCATGTCAGGCACTTTGCCCATTAAAATAAGTAAGAGAATACCGGGAGAAATAAAAAATGGTTTTTGCACGATGCAAAAACCATTTTCTTTTAATCCGTTATAACAATATTGCAAATTCCAAATAAAATGCAAATCAAGGGTAAAACTCTGAAGTCTTATCAATTTATATTTATATTTAAGAACGGGCACAATTGTGATACTGATTAATACTTTTATAATTCCTTATATTCAGAGAATTATAATTTTGTTACGTTTACAGCCTGAGGACCTTTAGCGCCATCTACTACTTCGTATTCTACTGCAGCGCCTTCTTCCAGAGATTTGAAGCCTTCCATATTCAGTCCTGAATAGTGTACGAATACATCGTTACCCTGTTCATCAGAAATGAAGCCGTAACCTTTCTGGTTGTTGAACCATTTAACTGTACCTTTGTTCATAATGATACCTCCAAAAAAAATAAAAAAATTATGTTGTCGAAACAACACCATAAGAATATCATGAAAGTGCATGATTGTAAAGAAAATATGTACTTTTTTGTCTGAAAAATTGGTGGTATAATCAGTACCAGTTAAGACGAGAGATATTGTAGAAACGGAGGAAAAAAGATGAAAAAATTTTTGGAAGAATTTAAAAACTTTGCCTTAAAAGGAAATGTCATGAATCTGGCAGTAGGTGTTATTATTGGTGCAGCATTCAGCGACCTGGTAACATCTTTGACCACAAACCTGATTCAACCCCTGATCGCCTGTCTGGGAGCCAGAGAGATGCAGGGAAGAATCCGGCTTTTCGGAACCGAAAACTATCTGAATTACGGAGCATTTATCAGTGCAGTCATCAACTTTATCATTATGGCCTTTGTCGTATTTTTGCTGGTAAAAGCAGTAAATTCTGTGATGAGCCTGGGAAAGAAAAAAGAGGAAGAAAAAAAGCCTACCACAAAAATCTGCCCATATTGCAGGAGCAGTATTGATGTAGAGGCTGTAAAATGTCCATGTTGTACATCGGATTTATAAATGGAAACATATTGTATCTATAAATGGAAACATATCGGATTTATGATTAGGAGCCGGTGTTATTTCTTCATCCGGTTAAACACTAATTCATAACCATCCGTACCATAGTTGAGAGATCGGTTCACCCTGCTTATCGTAGCAGTGGAAGCACCGGTCTTTTCTGCTATTTCCAGATATGTTTTTTTATCACGCAGCATGGATGCCACTTCAAAACGTTGCGACAAAGACAGCAGTTCATTTACCGTACATAAATCTTCAAAGAAATTGTAGCATTCCTCTCTGTTTTCCAGTGCGAGAATCGCATCAAAAAGGGAATCCACAGCGTCAGTTTTAAGTTTTTTGTTCATGAGAATCCTCCACCTTCACTTTCACACAATAAAATTTTAAAGTTGTAAACTACTGATATTCTAGCACAGCACATGTTTGAAGTAAAGTGAAAAAAATCTTGCCATGTAGTAATAAAAACCATATAATGTAGATGTGACGTTTGAGACTTGCGATGAGCCTTCTCACAAGCGGCAGTATTTACATTTGGGGTAAGAGAGAATGACAATAGATTCACATGATCTTTTAAACAGTATATTGAAAAGCCTTGACAGAATAGAACATATTAAGCCGACAGATCTGCCCAATATTGAGCTGTATATGGATCAGGTTACTACGTTTATGGATGAACGTCTGAAAAATACGACGAGAAATCCCGGCGGGGATAAGATCCTTACCAAGACGATGATCAATAATTATGCAAAAAATAACCTTTTACCATCTCCGAATAAAAAGAAATATTCCAAGGAGCATATGCTTCTGCTTATTTTTATTTATTATTTTAAAGGGGTAATGTCTATCGGTGATATACAGACGCTCCTTACACCACTTACAGAAAAGTATTTTGGAGACGATAAGGATTTTAAGCTGGAAGACATCTATAATGAAGTGTTCAGTATGGAAAAAGGTGAAGTGGATAATCTGAAAAAGGACGTGGTTCGGAAATTCCGTGTAGCCGAGAAAACATTTCAGGAGTGCCCGGACAGCGAGAAAGAATTCCTTCAAATGTTTTCCTTCATCTGTCAGTTATGTTTTGATATCTATATCAAGAAACTGCTGGTAGAAAAAATGATAGACAGTATGAACCAGCTGGTTCTGGAACCGGAAAAGAAACCGGCGAAAAGTAAAGCAAAGGATAATGCAAAATCAAAAGATGCGTCATAAAATACAATGCCGGAAGCCTGTGGGTGTTCCGGCAGTTTTTATCTCTGTCCGGGAGAACAGGAATAAAATGTTCTGCAGGGATGCGCTGTCATTCTGCAATCATTTCGAAACGATTCTGAAATGATAATTATAGGTATTGAAAGAATAAAAATGAATAGAATAATAGAACTCGGTAAGAAAACTTTCAAAAAATTTCATAGGTACAGATGGCAGACAGGGTGGATTCTTTTCAGTGTTTTTTTAAATGTTCTGTCCTGGAAATGCAAGGGCTTTTCCGACTGGTTTCGGAAATGGATTTTTCCTGTATTTCGAGGTGTGATGGGAAGAATCACCAGTTTGTTTTCCGGTTCGGTAGGAGAACTTATGCTGGTGGCAGCAATTTTTCTTGTGCTGTTCTGGATTCTGTTGGTTATTCTCAGTCTATTTCAGAAAATCAGTTTATTCCAGAAAAACAGTTTATTTCAGAAAAACAGTCTGTTTCGGAAAATCAGACTGTTTCAAAAACACAGCTTGTTTCAAAAAGCCGGGAAGCTCTTTACAAAGTACAACTATTTTTTAAGCTGGGTCATAGCAGCAGTATGCTTTATTATGACCACAAACTGCTTTATTCTTTATCATTGCAGCAGTTTTGAAGAGTTGTATCTGGATGACACGTCAGAGAAAGAATATACAGTAGCAGATCTGATAGCAGTAAGAGACTATGTCATATCCAGGGCAAATGAACTGGCTCCTGAGATGGCAAGAGATGAAAATGGCGATCTGGTCTATGCCGGAGATATGGGAAAAAGGGCCGGGGATGAGGAAGAGATGGCCGAGGCTATGGAAGAGATGGCCAGGGCAGAGATGCAGCGGATGGGAAAGGAATACGATCTTCTTGCAGGCTACTATACGAATCCAAAGATATTCCGAATGTCAAAGTTCTTCAGCCAGCAGTATATGATGGGGTATTATTTCCCCTTTTCTATGGAGGCAAATTATAATGGCATGATGTATCTTTCCAATATGCCACCTACCATATGCCACGAATTGTCCCATATTAAGGGTTTTATGTTTGAAGATGATGCCAATTTCATCGGATATCTGGCCTGTGTCACCTCGGAGGATTCCTTTTTTCAGTATTGCGGTTACATCAGCGTAATCGATTATCTGAATAATGATTTGTATGAAAATCTGGGTGAATCCACTGCAGCATATTTGTCATACAGGCAGTGCAGTAGTCTGGTGGCAAGGGATAATATTTTCCTGACGAAACAGGCCTGGGAAGAAGTGGAAGAATCGGCGATTCTGGAAACGGAAACGGTCCGGAAAGCATCCAGCAAATTTCTGGATACCAATTTAAATTTGAATGGAGTGGAAGAAGGAATTGCCAGCTATGGTAAAGTAGTAGAACTCCTTCTGAAATATTATGATGAAAGCGGAAAATGTAATTGATTATGTAAATGAATATCAATATAGCTTCAGGGAACGACCATTCAGTGAAGTGGATTCGCTGGTCCTAAGCCAGATTGTTTATTTTAAAATGAAGGGCTTGATCCCTACTCTGGAAAGACAGGAAGACTTTGTGCCTTTTTCGGTTTTGATGGAGGAAAAAAATCATAAAAAGCTTTTCCGGGACAAACGGTATCGAAAGGATAATATGGCACTGGCCTTTGCAGTTCTGGGCAGCAGAAGATATCAGAATCTGGCTCTGAATTATCATATCGATATTCTGGATAAGGTAATGGAGATTCAATTTTCTGCTGTAACGTTTCGGCTGGAGGATGATCTGTATTATGTGGCCTATCGCGGTACGGATGAAAATCTGGTGGGTTGGAAGGAGGATCTGTTTCTGGCTTTTTCGGAGCCGGGCCTGGGGCAGCTATATAGTGCCAAGTATCTGGAAAAGGCAGCAGTGAGAATTCCCTGTGATTTCTATGTGGGTGGACATTCCAAGGGCGGAAATCTGGCCACTTTTTCAGTGATGTGTGCTTCTCCAAGTCTGCAGAACAGAATTAAAGCAGTATTCAGCCATGATGGACCGGGAATGAAGCAGGAGGTTCAGGATCGTTACCACTATGATGCCATTGCAGACAAAGTGCAAAAGACCATTCCGAAAGCTTCTCTGGTAGGTATGCTCATGGAAAACAGCGATCGGTGCCAGATCGTGGCAAGCAACCGTTTTGGTCTGGGACAGCACAATCCGTATATGTGGAAAATCAGGGACGGTCAGTTTGTATCAGAGGAAAAGCTGACAGGAAATGCCCTGCTTTTAAAGAGCGTACTGAATGACTGGATCTCTTCCCTGGAGGATGAACAGATTCATTTGTTTGCGGATCTTCTGTTTCAGGTTTTGGAAGCCTCGGAAAGTGATAATCTGATCGACTTTGCAGCAGACTGGAAAAAAAGTCTGGCGGGAATCTATCAGGCCCTGAAGGAATTGGAACCGGACCGTTGGGAAGAAGTGGATGCTTTGATCAAAAGTTTTCTGGAAGCTATGCGGGAGAGTACCAAGACAAATCTGCCGCTGATCGTAGAGGAAGAGATTGCCGACTGGCAGAATAAAATCCGGCAGGATAAGACAGGGAGCGGATTTGCTCCGAGGAAGAAAAAAATAAGAAGACAAAAAAAATAAGAAGACAAAAAA
>JBJENT010000209.1:0-8583 GCA_051880335.1 Lachnospiraceae bacterium | reverse complement strand
CATATTCCTGAATGGTTCTGTCAGAAGTAAATTTACCGGAACATGCCACATTCAGGATACCTTTTTTTGCCCATCCTTTTTCATCTCTGTAAGCAGCTTCTACTTTCTTCTGTGCTTCTGCATAGGATTTGAAATCTTTTAAAATAAAATAAGTATCTGCTTTCGATGTACTTAAGGTATTCAGCAGTGAATTATATAACGGTCTGAACAAATCCGGATCCTGAGGCGCATAAGTACCATTGATCAGCTGCATCAGGACTCTTCTGATATCCTGATCATTGTTAAAGATCTCTGTAGGATCGTATCCGCCATAATTTTCATATTGAATGACTTCTTCTGAAGACAGACCGAAAATAAATGCATTTTCTTCGCCTACTTCTTCCACGATTTCCACGTTTGCACCATCCATGGTTCCCAGTGTCATAGCACCATTTAACATGAATTTCATATTACCGGTACCGGAAGCTTCTTTACTTGCTGTGGAGATCTGCTCAGAAACATCAGCTGCAGCAAAAATCCATTCCGCATTGGATACACGATAATCTTCAATAAATACTACTTTGATTTTTCCGTTTATGGAAGCATCATTATTGATCACATCTGCTACTGAGTTGATCAATTTGATGGTCAGCTTGGCATTTCTGTATCCCGCTGCTGCTTTCGCACCAAATATGAAGGTCCTTGGGAAGAAGTCCATATCCGGATGATCCTTTAATTCATTATACAAATACATTACATGTAGTATGTTAAGAAGCTGACGTTTATATTCATGTAATCTCTTTACCTGAACGTCAAAAATGGATCTTGGGTCAACCTCTACACCGTTATGCTCCAGTATGTAATTTGCCAGACGTACTTTATTCTGGTATTTGATATTCATGAATTCCTGTTGTGCTTTCTCATCATCCGCATATACTTTTAAGCCGGAAATCTTGGAAAGGTCTGTAATCCAGTCAGCACCTACATGGTCTGTAACCCAGCGTGCCAGAAGCGGATTACCATGTAGCAGGAATCTACGCTGTGTAATACCATTTGTTTTATTATTGAATTTTTCAGGCATCATTTCGTAAAAATCACGAAGTTCCTGTTTCTTTAAAATCTCTGTATGCAGTCTTGCAACACCATTTACGGAGTAGCCGGATGCAATGGCCAGATGCGCCATTTTAACCTGTCCGTCATAAATGATAGCCATCTTACGGATTTTTTCCTGGTTACCCGGATATTTCTGCTCAATCTGCATAATGAATCTTCTGTTGATCTCTTCAATAATCTGATAGATTCTTGGAAGCAGTCTGGAAAACAGCTCGATTGGCCATTTTTCCAAAGCTTCAGACATAATCGTATGGTTTGTGTATGCACAGGTTTTTGTTGTCACCTCCCATGCCTCATCCCATGTCAGATAATATTCATCCATCAGCACACGCATCAGTTCCGCAATGGCTACTGTTGGATGGGTATCATTCAGCTGGAATGTTACCTTTTCGTGGAACTTGCGAATGTCATCATGCTTTCTCATATATTTTGCAACCGCTTCCTGTACGGATGCAGAAATAAAGAAATACTGCTGTTTCAGACGGAGTTCTTTCCCTGCATAATGATTATCATTTGGATACAATACTTCTACGATATTGCGGGCAAGATTTTCCTGTTCCACTGCTTTCTGATAATCACCTTTATCAAAAGAATCCAAATGGAAACATTCTATCGGCTCTGCATCCCAGATCCGGAGTGTATTTACAATACCATTCCCATAGCCGACGATTGGCATATCATAAGGAATCGCTTTTACAGACTGATAGCCTTCCTGTTTAAAATGACTTCTTCCCTTTTCATCTACATATACATTCACATAACCGCCGAATTTAACCTCTTTTGCATATTCCGGTCTGCGAAGTTCAAAAGGATTGCCATTTTCCAGCCAGTTATCCGGCACCTCTACCTGATAGCCATCGCGAATCTGCTGTTTAAACATACCATAACGGTAGCGGATACCACATCCGTATGCCGGATATCCAAGGGTAGATAAAGAATCAAGGAAGCAGGCTGCCAGACGTCCAAGGCCGCCATTACCAAGTGCTGCATCCGGCTCCTGATCTTCTACCATGTTAATGTCAACACCCAGTTCTTCCAATGCTTCCTTAATAGAGTCATAAGACTGCAGGTTGATCATATTGTTCCCCAGAGCACGACCCATTAAAAATTCCATGGACATGTAATACACCATCTTGGGATCCTGTTTTTCATATTCCTTCTGGGTTTCCATCCAGTTATCTACAATGGCATCCTTTACTGCATAGGAAACCGCCTGGAAAACCTGCTGCGGAGTTGCTTCTTCTAATGTTTTTCGATAAAGTGTCTTTATATTATAAAGAACACTTCTTTTGAAAAATTCTTTGTCAAAATCAAGTTTTTTCTGCTGTGATTTCAAAATCATACTTTTCTCCTCTACAGATGTCTCTTTAGACTTTTTCAACACCAATGGTTACTACTTCACCGTTTACTTTCCATTCTTTTGCATTTGCCACATCTCTGTCATAAACCAGTTCATCTGCCAGAACTTTTACTGAAATAGCGTCTACGTTTTTCTGAACGATTTCAGCGATCTTGTCATTACCGGTAACAGATACTTTGATATGATCCATGACTTCAAAATTAATATCTTTACGCATAGTCTGGATCTTGCTGATCACTTCCAGCATAAATCCTTCTTCCACGAGTTCCTCTGTCAGATTGGTATCCAGCACAACGGTCACATTATTGTCGGCCTCTGCCACAAATCCTTCCTTCTGTGCCATATCGATCAGCAGATCTTCCTCTGTCAGAACCACTTCTGTGCCATCCACATCAAATTTCAAAGCTCCCTCCGCTTTCAATGTGGCATAAGCACTGCTACCATCTACTTCAGACAGATATTTCTTGATACCGCCAAGCTGTTTTCCGTATTTTGGTCCCACTGTTCTAAGCTGCGGTTTGAAACTGTAGCTGGTATATTCAGATACATCATCACTGAATGTAATTGCTTTTACATTCAATTCATCTTCGATGATTTCCTGATAGAAGCTGTCCAATGCATGTTCTGCTTTTACATACATATTTCCAATAGGCTGACGGTTCTTGATATTAGCTGCATTACGAGCTGCACGACCCATCACAACGATCTTCAGAACTTCTTCCATATCGTCTTCCAGTTTAGTATCAATATAGCTTTCATTTGCTACCGGGAAGTCGCATAAATGGATGCTTTCCGGTGCATCTTTATCAATACTTCTTACCATATTCTGGTAAATCTCTTCTGTCATGAACGGAACCATAGGTGCTGCTGCCTTGGAGATTTCAACCAATGCTGTATACAGGGTCATATAAGCATTGATCTTATCCTGTTCCATGCCCTTTGCCCAGAAACGTTCACGACTGCGGCGAACGTACCAGTTACTCATTTCATCCACAAAGTTATCCAGTACTCTGGCAGCTTCCGGAATCCGGTAATTGTCCAGATGCTCATCTACCAGTTTTACAGCAGTATTTAATTTGGATAATAACCACTTATCCATAACCGGTAGTTTGTCATAATCCAGTGTATACTTGGTTGCGTCGAACTGATCGATTTCTGCATACAAAATAAAGAATGCATAGGTATTCCATAAAGTACCCAGGAATTTTCTTTCTTTTTCCTGAACAGCCTTGCCATCAAAACGATTTGGAAGCCATGGTGCAGAGTTAATATAGAAATACCATCTTACTGCATCAGCGCCATAGGTCTGCAGAGCTTCAAAAGGATCCACGGCATTTCCTTTGGACTTACTCATCTTTTCACCGTTTTCATCCAATACAAGACCTAAAACAATAACGTTTTCATAAGGGCTCTTATTAAACAGCAGAGTAGATTCTGCCATCAGGGAATAGAACCATCCTCGGGTCTGGTCTACCGCTTCTGAAATGAACTGAGCCGGGAACTGGGCTTCAAATTTTTCTTTGTTCTCAAATGGATAGTGATGCTGAGCAAATGGCATTGCGCCGGAGTCAAACCAGCAGTCGATTACTTCCGGTACTCTCTTCATGCTCTTGCCACATTCCGGACAGGTACAAACTATTTCATCAATATACGGTCTGTGAAGCTCTACTGTCTTAGCAGCTTCGTTTCCGGATAATCTTTCCAGATCTTCACGGGAACCGATACATTCTCTGTGTCCGCAGTCCTCACATTCCCAGATAGGAAGTGGAGTACCCCAGTAACGGTTACGGGATACGCCCCAGTCCTGAATATTTTCAAGCCAGTTACCGAAACGTCCTTCACCGATAGTAGGTGGAATCCAGTTGACTGTCTTATTATTGCGAACCAGATCATCTCTGACAGCTGTCATTTTGATGAACCAGGATTCTCTTGCGAAATACAGAAGTGGAGTATCACATCTCCAGCAGTGCGGATAGTCATGTTCCATCTTTGGAGCAGAGAATAAAATACCTCTGCTGTCCAGATCTTTCAATACCTCCGGATCACAGCTGACTGCACCTGCTTCGATTTCCTTTTTGGTCGGTTTACAACGCATGCCGGCAAAAGGTGTTTCTTCCTTCATCACACCTTTTTCATCTACCATCTGTACAAATGGAGCATCGTATTTACGTCCCACTCTGGCATCGTCCTCACCAAATGCAGGTGCGATATGAACGATACCGGTACCATCGGACATGGTTACATAATCATCACAATATACAAAGAACGCTTTCTTGTGCTGTTTTGCAACGCTGTCAGCTGCACACTGGTACAATGGTTCGTATTCTTTATATTCTAAGTCTTTACCCTTATATGTTTCTAATACTTCATATGCAGGTGTTCCTTCTTCCCGTTCAATGGTTCCAAGAACGTTATCCAGTAAAGCTTCTGCCATGATATAAGTAAAGCCATCTGCTGCTTTTACTTTTACATAGGTTTCCTCCGGATTTACGCAAAGAGCAATGTTACTTGGAAGGGTCCAAGGTGTAGTGGTCCATGCTAAGAAGTAAGCATCTTCACCAACGATTTTGAAACGTACTACTGCGGTACGCTCTTTTAAAGTTTTATATCCCTGAGCTACTTCGTGAGAAGAAAGCGGAGTACCACAACGAGGGCAGTAAGGCACAATTTTAAATCCTTTGTACAACAGACCTTTGTCCCAGATCTGTTTTAATGCCCACCATTCTGATTCGATAAAATCATCATGATATGTTACATATGGATCATCCATATCAGCCCAGAAACCAACAGTGCCGGAGAAATCCTCCCACATACCTTTGTATTTCCAAACAGATTCTTTACATTTTGTAATAAATGGATCCAGACCATATTCTTCAATCTGCTCTTTTCCATCCAGACCAAGCAGTTTTTCTACTTCCAGTTCTACCGGAAGACCATGGGTATCCCATCCTGCTTTTCTTGGAACCATGTAGCCCTTCATAGTTCTATATCTTGGAATCATATCCTTGATAACACGGGTCAGTACATGACCGATATGAGGTTTTCCGTTAGCAGTCGGAGGTCCATCATAAAAAGTATAAGTTGGGCCATCTTTTCTGGAATCCATGGATTTCCGGAAAATATCATTGTCTTTCCAGAACTGGCATGTTTCTTTTTCGCGTTCTACGAAATTCAGGTTCGTGTCAACTTTTTGATACATGTTCTTCTTCCTTTCTTTTTTGACGCAACAATATAAAAAATAAAGCCCCGTCCTGTAATAGGACGAGGCATCCTCGCTAAACCACCTGTTACGTCATACGCACAAAATAAATTGTTTAATATGATTTCCTGTAACGTAGGAGTACGGCTAAGTTTACTGATTTCTGTTCAACCCGCAGCTTGGAAGTGATCTTGGGTCTTTCTCTACTCGCACCGGTCTTACACCATCACCGACTCGCTTTGCCTTTCAAAAAAGACTTACTGTCTTCGTCATCGCCTTTTGCAATATGTCTGTGAATAGTCTAAAGCCTTGATTTTTAAATGTCAAGAAGAGAGTGCCGATTTTTCAGGGTTTTTTCCAAGAATTCTACGCCATTTTACTTACACCCTGCTCATCTTATCCAGCAGTTCAATCTTGATATCGTAAAGTTTTCTGGACAGATCCACGTATACCTTCTGGGGATTTACTAAACGTCTTGTTTCATCCCAGAGAGTGGAAAGCTCCTGCTGGCAGTATGCCCGGATATCCATGGTCTTTGGAGAAGTATAGACACATTCTCCGTTCTCAAATACCGGTACCATGATTTCTCTTAAGGTATAAGTGCCCGGCTGCAGTTTTGTCTTTTTCCAGGGTTCATTTGGATCAAACAAAAGCATGGATTCATCTTCTGAAAACTGTTCGTCTACCAGACAGATCAGATCCGCTTTGATCTTTCCGGTCTCCTTATCATAAATACGATAAACTGTTTTATTTCCCGGGTTGGTTACTTTTTCTGAGTTTTCAGAAAGCTTGATCTTCGGAACGAATTCACCGTCTTCGTTCATGATGGCTGCCAGTTTATAAACACCGCCAAAGGCCGGCCAGTCTTTACTGGTGATCAGGTTTGTACCAACACCCCAGGATGTAATGGCAGCTCCCTGTACCTTCAAAGAGTCGATCAGGTATTCATCCAGATCATTGGATGCGGAAATCACTGCATCCGGGAAGCCTGCTTCATCCAGCATCTTACGGGCCTTCTTGGAAAGATATGCCAGGTCGCCACTATCCAGACGGATTCCATAAAATGTAAGCGGTATGCCGGCTTCTCTCATCTCGGTAAACACACGGATTGCATTTGGCACACCGGATTTTAGCGTATCATAGGTATCCACTAATAAAATGCAGGCCGACGGATACATATCTGCATAGGTTTTAAATGCTGTGTACTCATCCGGGAAGCTCATGATCCAGCTGTGCGCGTGGGTTCCTTTCACCGGCACATCAAAAAGCTGGCCACAAAGTACATTGGAAGTACCGATACAGCCACCGATGACTGCAGCTCTGGCACCATAAGTACCTGCATCCGGCCCCTGGGCACGACGAAGTCCGAATTCCATGATTCCATCCCCTCTTGCAGCCCAGCATACACGGGATGCTTTGGTTGCGATCAGTGACTGATGATTGATGATATTCAAAATGGCGGTCTCCACCAGCTGTGCTTCCATGATTGGTGCGATCACTTTTACCAAAGGCTCTCGCGGAAATACAACAGTGCCTTCCGGGATTGCATAAATACTGCCGGAAAATTTAAAGTTAGCAAGATAATCCAGAAATTCTTTATCAAAGATTCCAAGCCCCGCCAGATACTCAATATCCTGCGGTGCAAAATGCAGTTCTTTGATATATTTCACCAGCTGCTCCAGCCCACATGCAATGGCATAGCCGCCTCCATTAGGATTGCTGCGGTAAAACGCATCAAATATTACCGTCTGATTTCGATCCATATTGTGAAAATAGCCCTGCATCATTGTCAGTTCATAAAGGTCTGTCAGCAGTGTCAGGTTTTGTCTGTCCATAGGAGCCTCCTCTTATCCTTTGTAGAAATAGCTCTTTCTCTACAAGATGGTTAATAAATGCAAAAAAACAAATAGCGCTTCGCACTGCTTGTTTTTTCTGCATTTACTATATAGTATAGCACACATGTCAATTTGTGGCATTTTTATTATAAAATAGTCAATGATTTTATGTCTTAAGAGAACCGAACGATTTATTGTTCCATCTGTCTTCCCAAAAAACCGGCTGCCGACAGAATCAATTTTCTTTCCACATCTCCCATTTTCCCTTTTGCATCGCAGTCAAGCAGTGCAACTGCACCGATCACATCCCCTTCACAGATGATGGGACTGATAGCTTCCTGATCAAAGTCTTCCGGATAATCCTGAAGAACCATAATAAAACCTTTCTCCCCTTTTGCTGCAATGACCACTTCCCGGTTATCTACCAGCTTTTCCAGTTCCTTACTCACCGACTTTCCCAGAGAATTTTTCATTCCCCCGGAAACTGCAATCACCTGATCCCTGTCCATGATCATTGCAATATATCCGGATACCTGTGCCAGGCTTTCTGTATACTGCTTCGCAAAAGTACTCATCTCACCCAGCGGAGAGTATTTCTTTAAAATGATTTCTCCCTCTCTGTCTGTGAAAATCTCCAATGGATCAGATTCCCGAATCCGAAGCGTTCTTCGAATCTCTTTCGGAATAACCACTCTGCCCAAATCATCTATCCTTCTAACAATTCCTGTTGCCTTCATTATTGCATTTTCCTCCATTACCTTATTTTTCAAGATATGGAGTTATTATGTGGAGAAACAAGAGGATTATGCACAGCAGTTGAATACAATACAAAAACTGACATATAATATCTTCACGTTCCATTGATTATATAACAAAATTTGTGTATAATTTTGTTATAAATAAGGAGGGCTCATTATGCCAGTAATCAAATCAAGCGCTGATTTAAGAAATAACTACAACGAAATCTCTACATTTTGTCATAGTTATCCTGAACCAGTTTTTATTACGAAGAATGGAAAAGGTGACCTTGCTGTTATGAGCATTGAAGCCTACGAAGAATTAACCAGTCGCTTTGAACTATATAGCCAGATTAAAGA
>JBJENT010000208.1:0-1637 GCA_051880335.1 Lachnospiraceae bacterium | reverse complement strand
GTGGATACTTGGCTCAGAAGAGCCATTGAACAGGAAGCCCCCACTTCAAAATCCATGATTTAAGTGGTGGGAGCATGTCACAATAGCGGTGCATAATCTTCATTCCGAGCTTGCTTTTGCACTGGGATGTAAAGAGGATGAGATCCAGGATATGATTCAGAAGCAGGCAAAATAACGCAGAAGGGCTGATATTTTGCATGGAAAGTGCAGTAAATCATCGGAAAGGCTGATATTTTGCATGGAAGGTGCAGTAAATTATCGGAAAGGCTGATATTTTGCATGGAAGGTACAGTGAATTATCAAAAAGAACTGGATAAGATCATAGAGAAGTTATGTAACAGTGATCAGGGTGGGAACGGAAAGAAAAAAGTTCCCACTCTTCTTCTTCATAGCTGCTGTGCACCATGCAGCGGTTATTGTATGGAATATCTCCGGCAGTTTTTTGATCTTACGGTTTTTTATTATAACCCGAATATTACCCAGCAGAGCGAATACCGGCTGAGGGCAGAAGAGGAAAAAAGACTGATCCGGGCCTTCAATGAGCTGTCCACGGAAGATGGCAGAACCATAAAGATCATGGAGGGCGACTATGAGCCGGAACGCTTTCTGGAGATGGCAAAAGGTTTGGAACAATGTCCGGAGGGCGGGGAAAGGTGTTTCCACTGTTATGAACTCCGGCTTCGAAAGACAGCAGAGAAGGCCAAAGAACTGGGCTTTGATTTCTTTACGACAACGCTGACCATCAGTCCTCTGAAAAATGCAGCAAAGCTGAATGAGATTGGTATGCAGCTTGCAAAAGAGCTTGATGTAAACTGGCTGGTTTCCGATTTTAAGAAGAAAAACGGATACAAGCGGTCCATTGAACTGTCACAACAGTATCAACTATATCGGCAGAATTATTGTGGATGCGGCTTTTCAAAAGCAGAGAGCATGAAGCGGGAAATTCAAAAAGCCGGTAAACAATCAGACAGGGAGAATTAAAATCCAGGAAAAACACGTAGGGAGAAGTTTAGAAAACATGAAAACAAATCCAGATGGAGAGGCAAGAAGAGAGCAGCTTTTGCAGATCCTGTATCATGCTTCCCAGCCGGTGTCGGGAACAGAGCTTTCCGGGAAACTGGGAGTCAGCAGACAGGTGATTGTGCAGGATATTGCGCTTCTTCGAGCCATTGATAAAAATATTCTTTCCACCAATAAGGGTTATATTTTATATCATCAGGAAAAGAGCAGTAAAGTCCGTCGTACAGTGAAAGTATTTCATACAGATGACCAGATTACCGACGAACTTTATACCATTGTAGACGAAGGCGGCAGAGTGCTGGATGTCTTTGTGGAACATGAGATTTATGGACAGATCATGGTGGATCTGATCATAAATAATCGGGCAGATGTGAATGCTTTTATGGAAAAGGTGAAAAAGAATCATACCAAATCCTTAAATGAACTGACAAATGGGGTACATTTTCATACCCTGGAAGCAGATAATGAGCAGATATTGGACCGGATTGAAATTGCTCTGGACCAAAAAGGGTATCTCAGGTGAGATTCATAATGAGATGGCGATAGGCATATAAGCGAAAGAAACATATAAGAGAAAAAGATTTATAAAAATGGTTCACAAAAAACTTGTGGTTGAG